>PWUB01000056.1 GCA_003563755.1 Clostridia bacterium | reverse complement strand
CCTCAACCCCAGCGGAACCGGCCTCTCCTGCTAAATTCTACTCAGCGACGCCCACCCCTTCTTCATTCTCACAACCCTCTACCTCGATTCCCTGTTCGCGAAGCATGTTCGCAACGCCATCGCGGCCTATCCTGCCTCGACTGTACTTACGGGCCACATGCTCTCCCCAGCCGTATTCATCCCGACTCACCGGGTCATCTCCTCCCTCGGGCGGTGGGATGACGGCGTTGAGCCTGCTGTAGTAGCCCTCACGAATGAGACCTGCATCCATGACACCCAGGGCTGTAGCGACGTCCTCTTCATCCAGATCCCGGTAACTCTCCCAGTGAAGCACGCATTCGAGGGGAACGCGGGGGCGCGGGGGTGGATTTTCGTCGGGGTAGCCCATGACCAGGCCGACCAAAGGATACACTCTCTCAGGAAGAGCAAAGAACTCGCAGAGCTGCGGGGCGACAAACGGGGCAGCACCCAGGAAACAGCTGCCTAGACCGTGGGCTTGTGCCGCCAACACCATATTCGCACCCATGTAGGCGGCATCCTGTATGCCGAGAAACAGCAAGCTGAGATCATCCGTTCGATTCTCCCTGCCGCGGGCCGCGATGAACTTCTCCAGTTTCCGAAAGTCTACGCATATGAGGGCAAATACCGGAGCGGCTGACGCGAGGCGCCCGAAACTCTCAGCGAGGATCCTGCGTCGCTGCCGGTCCGTGGTGACCACCACTGAATACATCTGGCCCGTGAAGGGAGCCTGCTGACCCGCACGTACCACGGCCTCTACCACCTCGACTGGTACCTCACGCTCCGCAAACTTGCGCACGCTGGCTCGCTCCAGAAGCGCGGACATCACTCCGGGACGTTCGGAGCCTTGCGCATACCCCTGGGCGCCTTCGCGGGGGTCGTCGGACACGGTCATTCACCCTCACTGATCACGATATCGTCATCTATACCCAGGACGGGAAGGTCGACGTGCACAACGGACGAATACTTGAGTCCGCTGCCCGTGTTCACTATCAGCACCTCGTCATCTGCACCCAGGATTCCCTCGGCGACCAGCTTTTTCGTCGCTGCTACTCCAGCAGCTCCTTCCGGACATATGAATGCGCCCTCCTTCGCCGCCGTCAGCCGCAGCGATTCCAGTATCTGCTCATCAGAGACAGAAACCGCAGCGCCCTCGCTGTCATAGATTGCCTCCAGCACGAGGAAATCCCCCAGCGCCTTGGGAACTCTTATCCCGCCGGCCAGCGTCTCGGCGCCGTCCCAGAAGTTGGAGTCGCGCCTCCCCTGCCTGAACGCCTCAACGATGGGTGCACAGCCCTCGGACTGTACTGCGATCATCCTGGGCCGCTTCGACCCGATCCAGCCTATTGCCTCGAGCTCCTCCATGGCCTTCCATATGCCTATGAGTCCCACCCCTCCGCCACAGGGATACACCACCGCATCGGGGACCTGCCACCCCAGCTGCTGGGCAATCTCCAATCCCATGGTCTTCTTACCCTCAATGCGGTAGGGCTCTTTCAGAGTAGATACGTTGAACCAGCCGTATCGATCCGAAGCCCGGGCAATTATGTGACCTGCATCGGAGATAAGGCCGCGAACCAGGTATGTATCCGCACCGAAGAGGGCGCACTCCTTCATCGTCAGCTCTGGCGCATCCTCGGGCATGGCGATGACACAGTCCAGGCCCGCCCGGGCTGCGTAGGCAGACCACGCACCCCCTGCATTTCCTGCCGTGGGCATCGCCACGGTGGTCGCTCCGAGGAGTCGTGCCATGGAGATGCCACAGGCGGCGCCGCGTGCCTTGAAGGTGCCTGTAGGATTCAGACCTTCATCCTTGATGCTCAACGCCCTGACTCCGATCTCGGCGCCCAGCCTGGGGGTAAAGAACAGAGGCGTCATCCCTTCTCCCATGCTGACAATCTGATCCTCGGGAACAGGGAGAAACTGCCGAAACCTCCACATATCCTCCCTGCCCGAGTCGAGCTCGTCCTTGTCGGCCTCGTCAGCAAGTGTCTCGAGGTCATAGCGGACCAGCAGAGGAGCACCGCAGCTGCATGTGTTATGCAGCTGGGCTGTATCCAGCTCCTCTGCGCACTTCGGACACTCCAGATGACTCGCATGGACCATGTTTTCGTCTCTCCTCTCTCGTGCGTTCGAGATCTGCCCTATTCGGGATAGGTTACAGCTTTGCGATCTTTCAGAGAGCGTATGGATTCCTCTTGGTAACCGAGCTCTCCCAGGATCTCGGCGGTGTGCTCACCGAGAAGGGGCGGGGCCGTGCGGATCTCACCGCCAGTTCGGGACAGCTTGACTGGAATTCCCAGAACATCAATCTCGCCCTCCGCGGTGTGCTCTACCTTCTGCAGCATCCCGCGATGAAGCACCTGCGGGTCCTCGAACACATCCCGAAGGGTATACACCGGACCGCACGGCACACCGTGCTCCTGCAGCAGATTCATCCATTCATCCCGGGGGCGACATTTCATGGCCTCGCTTATGATCCCGACCAGCTCCTCCCTGTGGGCTATGCGGTCAGCGTTGGTCGAGTAGCGAGGCTCCTCCGGGTCCACTCCCACCAGCGGAGCGAAGCGCCTCCAGAGGGCATCGTTGCCCACGGTGACATTCACCCAGCCGTCGGAGGTGGGAAAGGACTGGTAGGGTACGATGCTGGGATGTGCCGATGCCGTGCGCGGTGGAAGCACACCCGATGCGAAGTAGTAGTGGGCCATGTAGGTCATCCAGGAGACCTGTACGTCCTGCATGCTCACATCGATGTGCTGCCCCATGCCGCTGCCCTCGCGTTCCAGCAGGGCGGCGGCAATGGCGAAGGCAGCCTGCATTCCCGCCCCTATGTCAGCAACAGCTACCCCCACACGTATGGGTTCTGAGCCCTCCGGTCCGGTTATGCCCATCAGGCCTCCCATACCCTGGACGATGGCATCGTAGGCTGCACGGTCACGGTAGGGTCCGTCCTGCCCGAACCCCGAGATCGAACAGTACACCAGGCGTGGATTCTCTGCCTTCACCTGCTCGTAGCCGAGGCCGAGGCGCTCGGCGGTACCGGGCCGGAAATTCTCGAGGAGGACATCACTGTTCCTCACCAACTGCCGGGCTATGTGCAGGCCATCTTCTTGCTTGAGATTGATCGCCACGCTGCGTTTGCTGCGGTTTATGCTCAGGAAATAGTGGCTTTGCTCGCCCACCCAGGGAGGACCCCAGCTGCGGGTATCATCACCACCATCGGGGCGTTCAACCTTGATCACCTCAGCCCCCAAATCCGCCAACATCATGCTGCAGTAAGGTCCGGTTAACACTCTCGAAAGATCCAGAACTCTAACTCCAACGAGGGGCCCTGCCACCCTGTATCACCTTTCTTTCCCACGTCAACCCTGGCAGTACAATGCGGGCCTGGCCCGTCCTGAAGCCCCCATCCGGATCGGAACGGAACAAGCCCGGTTGCTCATGCGTCAGCAAGACGTTCTTCGATAAGACCTGGAAGGTGCCACGGCAGCTGTGCAACCGATGCGCCGCCCTCGGCGAGGGCCTTCTGCTTACCCTCATAGGTACCTCGGCCCCGCTCAACAATGGCACCGGCGTGACCCATCCGTCTGCCCGGAGGGGCGCTTCTACCGGCAAGATATGCGACGACGGGAGTGTCCATCGTCTTGATGAACTCGGCCGCCTCCTCCTCGGCAGATCCGCCAATTTCGCCCACGAGCACGACGAGATCCGTGTCTGCATCGTGTTCAAAGGCCCTGAGGATCTCGACGAAGCTGAGACCCACGACTCGATCACCGCCCATGCCGACGGCAGTGCTGATGCCGAAGCCCGCCTCGCTCATCTCATGAGCTATCTCGTAGCTGAGGGTGCCGCTGCGAGAGACCAGGCCAACTCTGCCCGGCGCAAATACGGAACCCGGCATGATGCCCAGCTTACTCTGCCCAGGTGTAATCACACCGAAGGTGTTCGGACCGACCACCCTGGCCTTGTGTTCCTCGGCATAGGCCATTATCTGCATGGCATCATGCAGCGGCACTCCCTCGGTGATGATCACGAGCAGCTGTATGCCCGAAGCCATCGCTTCAAAAGCTGCATCCTTGACGAAAGGTGCAGGTATGAAGAGCACGGAAGCGTTAGGACCGTGATTCTGCACAGCCTCATATACGGTGTTGTAAACGGGAACGCCGTGAACCTCCTGACCACCCTTACCCGGAGAGGTTCCAGCCACTATGCGGGTACCGTACCTCATCATCAACCCGGTGTGAAATGACCCCTGATGGCCCGTGATCCCCTGTATCATGACCTTGGTCTTGTCATCCACCAGAACAGCCATCGCCATCGACCTCCCCGTCCTGTCCCAGTGCCAGCTCAGCAGCCTTCCTTGCTGCGGTTTCAAGCTCCTGGAAGGCGGTGACACCGGCCTCCGCCAGGATTTTGAGCCCTTCTTCCTCATTTGTGCCCACAAGACGCACGACGATGGGGTCGCGCAGCGCTCCTTCATTCCGCACACGCACCACTGCCTCGGCAACATCATCGCAGCGTGTAATCCCGCCGAATATATTGATCAAGAGGACCCCTGGTCGGGTGTCGGCCAGGATCCTGAGAGCCTGCGCCATCGAATCCACATCGGCCCCACCCCCAACATCGAGGAAGTTCATGGCACTGCTTCCGTAGCGCTGGAGTATGTCCATGGTGGCCATAGTGGCCCCCGCACCGTTGGCCAGAACGGCCACGTCGCCGTCCAGCTGGACGTAAGAGAGACCGATGTCGGTCACTCTCCGCTCGACGTCCCCACGCACTGAGGTGTCAGGATAATCGTGCCTGAAGCTGCTGTATTCATCCACGTTGAGGCGAGCGTCAGCGGCTATGAGGCGGTCACCAGAAACAACCAGGGGGTTGATTTCCGTGAGCTCGGCGTCCTCATTTCGGAACAGACTGTACAGTGCGAGGGCTATCTCGTCAAACTGGCGTGCCAGGGTACCGGACAGGTCAATCCGTTCGGACATGGAGCGCACCTGGTAAGGGTACAGCCCCCACTGAACAGGCACTTCCTCGCGCACGATGTACTTCTGAGGTACTTCCTCGATGCTTATACCGCCGCGAGACGACGCTATGATCACGGGGCACTTGTTTCCGGCATCCACCGTGATGCCCAGGTACAACTCGCCGTCAATATTGATGCGTTCCTCCACCAGCAGTCTTTCGACCTCGAAACCGCTGATGTTCATCCCCAGGAGCTCGTCGGCAGCCCGGCGGGCTTCATCCGGATCCTGGGCAAACTTGATGCCGCCGGCCTTACCTCTGCCGCCTGCAAGGATCTGAACCTTGACCACGACAGGCACACCCAACGCCTCAGCTGCAGCTTCCACCTCATCAGCGGTGGTAGCTACAGAGCCCCGAGGCGTAGGGATGCCGTAGCTGTTGAACACCTCTTTAGCCATATATTCATACAGTTTCATCAGTGCTGAAGACCCAGCAGGATGACGGGTCTTCTCGCTCACCTCCCCATGGATATCCTCGCACCGTTGCTTGTGGCTCCTCCAGGGTCCATCGCCACCAGTTCAGAGCTATCTCGCCCCCTCCTTCGGCACCAAGGAAGTGGAGCAGCCGCGCGAGACCCTTCCACCGACATCGGTTCAGCTGCCTTACCCATCCAAGCATATCATCCCCTCAACAGGAACTGCACACCATCTTATCGGTCCTGATACATGCAAACACACCCCGGGGAAAGGTCCAACACGGACTCTCCGGTGAACTCACGAAGCCCCAGCGATGCAGGTGTCGTCCGGAGGATGAGTTCGAGGTTTGCACCCAGCAAGCTGCCGGTAGGTCCCGACCCGGAATGCCGCGGCAGCTTCAGACGAGGAAATCAACCGCAGCATTCCGGTATTTGGTGTCGTCAACTCGGGGCCTTCATCCCTGCGTTTCAGTGGTCCTATCGAAGACAACTTCACCGTTGATGATCGTCATGTCTACCGTGAGGTCACGCAGGGAATCATCACCCACGGATCCGAAATCTGCATCCAGAACCGCTACATCCCCTGCCTTACCCAGCTCCAGGGATCCGACCGTGTCCTCCCAAAACGCCAGGTACGCTCCATTGTAGGTGAACATGCCCAGAGCCTCATACCTGTCGACCTTCTCATCGTCTCCCAGGACCTTGCCCCTCGAGGTCTGCCGGGTGACCGCACTGTGTACACCCCAGAAGGGGTTATAGTGAGCTGACGTCATGTCAGAGTTGCAGGCCACGATGATACCGCGCTCCTTGTACGTCCTCAGGGGCTTGAACTCGCGCAATTTCTCCTCGGTGACAGCGGTAAAGTACAGATCACCCTCGACCCAGATGAACCCCGGCTGCGCCGAAACGGCAATGTTATGTCGCTGCATTATCTCTAGAGATTCCTCGGTAGCGAAGTATCCGTGGATGATGTTGTGTCGCACATCATCCCCAGGAGCGCTTCCCACCACCGCATCGAAGGCCGCACATGCCATATCCTGGGCCCTATCGCCGCAGCAGTGGATACCGATCGACCATCCGGCGGAATGCCCCTCGGAGAACCATTCCTCCAGCTGGCTCACATCAAGCCTGAGAGGGATGTCGCTCCGTGTGCCGTCGACAAAGGGTTCATACATGAGGGCCGTCTTGCTACCCAATCCACCATCGATCGCCATCTTCAGCGCACCTATTCTGAGCCAGTCGTCGCCGAAGTTCGTGCGAATCCCCAGGTGGTCCAGACGACCCTGCAGCTGTTCATCCTCGCTGGCGCGCAGCCCGTACCATACCGGCATCATGTTGACACGAAGGGGCAGCTCTCCCTCTTCCCTGACGTTCTGGTACGCCCTCATCACCAGTGGTGGCACCCCGGGATCTACCAGACTGGTCACCCCGTACCGCACGTACTCGTCGGCGGCATTCCGTATGTAGTGCTCCAGCCGCCGGACCCGTTCGCCGCTCTCCATGGCCGGCATTGCGCGCCGCACGGCCTCCTGGGCTCCTGCGCGTAGGACTCCCGTCGGCCTGCCCTCTCCATCGCGATCCACAATGCCCCGCTTCGGATCCGGACTGTCCCTTGTGATGCCCGCCAGCTCCAGGGCCTTGGAGTTGACCACTGACATCCCGAACAGCCGGTTGAGGATAACGGGATTGTGTGGAGCTGCCTCATCGAGATCCCACCGCGTGGGCATGCGCCATTCCTCAAACTGGTTCTCGATCCAACCAGCACCGAGAATCCATTCGCCGGGTGCGAGCGACCGGGCCTTGTCAGCGACGATCCCTCTCAGGTCCTCGATGCTCTCAGCATCAAATAACAGCACTCCTTCCGTCATCATAACCCCGGCCGTCGGCAGGTGATTGTGAGAATCAACGATGCCGGGGATAGCGGAACGACCCCGGAGGTCCACTATCCTCGTGTTCTCTCCTGCCAGCACTCTGACGTCATCGCTCGATCCGAGGGCCGTTATCGTGCCGCCCGTGACCGCCATGCCACTGGACATCCGATCGGTCCCGTCACCGACATAGATCGGACCGTTAACGAGCACAATATCGGGATTGATGGCATTGTTGATCTGCACGTGAACATCTCCTTTCGGTGCACGTTCTGGTGATTTGTTTCAAGCTTCGTCTCACCGCCCCGCAACTCCTTCCCCCCGGTAAGCCATCCGGCGCAGTTTTGCATATGGGCTTGGCGAGGATCAGAGGATTCATTACTATATGGGTAGAGTGTATGCAATTGCACGGATCACGAAGTCAGAGGAGGTGGGGTTGTCGCTTCGACAGAATCAACGCTAACCAGGTTAGCAGCCCAGATCAATGCACTACAAGTGACGGTGACAGGGATGACCGTGGTGTTCGTCGCGCTCACGCGGCTGTGCATGGTTCTGATGTCGCTGAGCCGCTTCTTTCCCGACAAGACGCTTTCAGCTCATGCACCGCGGGACGAGGCCCCGGCGGAGCCGCCCAGCGTGACAAAGGAAGGAGCAGTCGAGCCAATCCCAGCACCCACCCACTCGACCGCATCTACGTGTTCCGACGGTGGTCGATCCCCGCATCAAGACGGCCATTGCGGCGCAGTGGTGGATGCCGTGGATCACGTCCCCGAAGACATCGTCCTCAGGCGGGTGAGCGAGAATACGCGCCGGAGACTCGCTGTCCTCGCCGCAGTCACCGCTGACACGGGCGCGATCCCTGGATCAGTGCTCGTCGAAAAGGTGGAGAGGAGACAAATGAGATGAAGAGACGCCTACGGGTAACTGTAGACGGAGAAGAGTTCGAAGTTACCATCGAGGACGTAGACAGCGACTCGACCCCACAGAAGCGCCCCGCCCAGGCTGCTCCCGAAGCCCCTACACGACCGAAGCCGCGTCCCGTCCCCCGTCCTGAACCAAAGCCTGAACCCAAACCCACTCCCGAACCACCGGAAGAGAAGAAAGAGGAGGAAGCCCCCCCGGTGAAAGCGAGAGGAGACACGGAAGTCGCGGCACCTCTGGCTGGAACCATCCGGTCACTCACGGTGAGTGAGGGCGATAAGGTCGCAAAGGGACAGACAGTTCTCACTCTCGAGGCCCTCAAACTGGAAAACGAAATCGTGTCCCCCGTCGACGGCATCGTCGCAACCGTTGAAGTCTCCGTCGGACAAAACGTCGAGAACGCACAGACGCTGTTGACCATCAACTCCAGCTGAGAACCGTGCACGGGAGGTTGCGATGAATAACCCTCAGAAAGTCAAAATAACGGACACTATTCTCAGGGATGCTCATCAGTCGCGTATGGCGACCCGGATGAGCACTGAAGACATGCTGCCCGTCGCAAAGCAGATCAACGCGGCCGGTTTCTGGGCCCTGGAAATGTGGGGCGGCGCCACCTTCGACAGCTCCCTGCGCTTCTTGAAGGAGTGCCCGTGGATCCGTATACGTCGTCTTCGCGAGTATATGCCGAATCCACACTTCTTGATGCTCCTGCGTGGTCAGAATATCCTCGGTTACAAGCACTATCCCGATGATGTGCTGACAGCTTTCATCAAGGCAACTGTGGACAACGGCGTGAACATGATCCGGGTGTTCGATGCTCTCAACGACGTGCGCAACATGGAGCTGGCCATCAGAACAACCAAGGCTGTCGGCGGGCATGCTCAGGCCTGCGTGGTCTACACGATCAGTCCGGTACACGACATCGATCACTACGTCGACACGGCCGTACAGCTGCAGAGAATGGGCGCGGACACCCTTTGCATAAAGGATATGGCGGGTATCCTCACACCCTATCGGGGATATGACCTGGTCAGGGCCATGAAGAAGGCTATCGATATCCCGATACATATCCACTGTCACATGACTGCCGGCATGGCTGCGATTGCATATATCAAGTGCGTCGAGGCGGGCGCCGAGATCATCGACACATGCATGAGTGCGTTCGCGGGCGGCACCGCGCAGCCTGCAACCGAAACCCTGGTTGCTGCCTTTGAGAATACCCCGTACGACACGGGGATCGACCTCGAACCCCTTGAGGAGATCAACAATCACTTCAAGCAGGTTCGAGAAAGGTACAGCGACTTCTTCACTCAGGCTGAAACCGACGCCCGGTGCCTCATCTACCAGGTACCCGGCGGTATGCTGTCCAACCTCCGGGCCCAGATGAATGCACAGGGCATGTTGGACCGCTGGGAGGATGTGCTGACGGAGGTACCCAGGGTACGGGAAGAGCTGGGATATCCGCCCCTGGTCACTCCCATGAGCCAGATCGTGGGAACCCAGGCCGTGTTCAATGTGGCCACGGGAGAGCGGTATGCAATCAAGTCCAAGGAGATCCGCGACTACGTCCGTGGTATGTACGGTCGCCCTCCGGGAGAGATCTCTGATGAGGTCAGAAGGAAGGTAATCGGTGATGAGGAAGTGCTCACCGGTCGCCCGGCTGACCTGTTGGAGCCCGGTATGGAGCCGGCACGCGAGGCCATCAAACAGTATATACGTAAACCTGAGGACGTCCTCTCGTATGCACTGTTCCCACAGCAGGCTCTGGAGTACTTCAAACACCGTGAGACCCACGGTGAGTGAGCCTGACTCAACAGCACGGACGGGGAGCGGGGCTTCTCGCGCTCCCCGCCCGATCACCGCTGCACTGAGAATCCAGCACCGCTGATCACTGACCGAATCTTCGCCAGGTCAGTGCGACTCGCATCATAGATCACGGTAACACGCCCCCCTGACAGCTCGGCCTGCACACGATCGACTCCTTCCAGCTGTTGCAGGGCGCTCTGCACTGCCGCCTTGCAGCCAGCGCATTTCATACCCGTAACCGTCAACGTCTCCGTCTTCACGCCATTCACCTCCAGCAGTGGGATTCGTGCCAGGCGCAGTTCTGTACAGGACCACCAGGTCCAGCAGCCTGCCGGGATCGGCACGTCACAGCGTTGTTCACCCAGGGTAGCCCGTCGAATCACTGCTGTTGACCACGCACCAGACAACACACAAATACCAGAGTTCGAGGGGCTGCACAACGATACCATACCCTATGTCCGGCAGGATCATCCCAGCGCGGCCTACGAAGGAAAGGGGGTGCAGTTCATGACACAAACTTCTTCCTCAGCAATCCCCCATCCTCCATTGAGATTGACCGAGCGATGCTCGTGCACCCGCGGCGCGCGGACCCGCCCCTGCTTCCCCGGCTAGCTGCCGGGTAGAGGAGGAACACCAGTGGAATTATCCGTCGTGATCCAATTTCGCCTCCAGGGCCGCACGGAGCAGCTGCTCGGGAGTGGCGTCGGGTTGTCGCTGGTGCAGATGCCGGTACAGCTCGGTGTACACGTCGTCCCCTGGGATGTCGTACACGGGCTCCCGGTCCAGCAGCTGTGCATTGTAGTGCCTTGCCAGGTTCTCGTAGGCCCAGTAAAGATGCTTCTTACCCGGCATATCCTCGGCCAACATGTCCCGGAAGATGTCGATGAGTACGTGCGTTCCCACCTCGTGGCTGACCAATTCAAATAGGTGCTCCGGCGGGCGCCTGTAGAAGAAAAGTACCCGATCGTACCCGAGGGAGTTCGCATCCGGTCCCTGCTCGTTCGCTGCACAGAGGACAACTTCGAATCGATCAAATCGAAATGCTGCACCCGTGATGTGTTCCCAGTGTGAGATCAGGGACTCGTCGGCCAACTGCCGCTTCAGGCGCTCGGAAGCCCCGCGAAGGTTGTAACTCTCGATCGGCCACACCCGATACTCAAATGAGGGATAGTTTCGGTGGTAGATCTCACCCAGCTGCGCGATCCGGTCCGCATGCAGTCGGTGGTTTTGCAGGATCCAGTTATGATCAACGCTGTACAGCCACTTCCTCTGTTTCTCGAATCCCTCGCGGTACCGGTTGAAGAAGCGAAAGCAGTTACCCTTGTGCAGTCCATCGTTGAGGCAGGAGAAATAGTCCATGAGCTTGCCCTGGGAGTCAAGATTCAGGTAAGCGGGAAAAAACACGGTGAGAAATGTGAGCGCTCCGTCCTGACCCGCCCCGAAGTTCAGGAGCTCAGCGCTGTGTCTGAGTATGCCGATGTCTTCCCTCGTCACCGTATCGCTGTACCGCTCAGCATAGCCTCCAGTGAATCCCACCCCGGCAACCGCCAGCACGTGAAAAATGTAGTTGGGCCCCCGCTGTACAACAGGACAAACGCTCCTGGATTCCCTCGTGAACTGCATCCGAATCATCCTCTCCTGATTCTCCGGGATAATTCAGGGAGATGGGGTATTGGCCTTCTGTTATTATTCGCCATGTTCGTCTATCCTCCTGTTGTCCACCCGAGAAGGCGAAGGTGAAGTCCTGAGTTTACGGACCGGGTGCCGATGAGTCGCGAATCGGATCCAGGCAGAGAGGGGACCGGCCCGGTTCAACGAGATGAACCGGCGTCCGGCCCCGGTGATCCGCCGACCAGGTATGCCCCCGGTCATAGACATGCAGTTATGAGCACCCTACCAGGAGAGTCCTAGCCTGGCCTTCTTACTCACCTCACGGTGGTGGCGAAGACCTCCACCGACACCGTCTCCGTGAAGGTCACCGAAAAAAAGCGCGATGAACCATCATCAAAACGCCAGCTGTAACGGAGGTTCACAGCAGCTTTCACTTCAAATATGCCAGGGCGCTCCCAGACCAAGTCGAACTCCTCACCCGGATACACTACTACGCGGAGATTGGCGACCTCCTCCGGGAGGACGTCCAGGGCCACCTCGACATTGTAGCGAGCCGGCTTTCCCGTCAACCATGACACGGGACCGGAAAGGACTACCCGTGGAACAACCCGTTCTGCCGTCTCGTAAGCGAAGGCTTCTGTCCAACCCGAATCCTCCGCCTCGACCTCCCACTCCTGGTGTCGTACGACACTTCCATCGCAAGCCATGGACGTTCCGCTGACCATGTACTCTCCCGGCGCCGCATAAGTATGGCTCACCTGGCCGACAGTGTTGTCAGGGGCATCATCCACAGACACGTGTCCGTCGCCGAAGTCCCAGACCCAGTACTGATGATCGAGGAGCCTATCATCCTTGAGGGTGGTGCTCTTGTTCCTGTAGATGGCACGTATCTCGGGGACATCTTCTTCGGTATGAAGACCTGAGTCTCGAGGGTCACCTGAATGGGCATCGACGATCCGAGCCTGTTTCTGTGTCGCAGGCGAGAAACCCCGGGGGATGCTGTCCCGGAGGCGTCCCACGATTCCCATGACTGTGTCTGCAACCCTGCCGACCACCGTCATGATCCCTCTGAGCAGAGGGGGAGAAGGAGCCGACCCCTGCAAACCCAGCGACTCCAGGACCGAGGCAACCACAGCATCGTCGTCCACGCGACCACCAACGGGTGAAAAGACCTCCTGCATCCAATCACAGCCCCCGGGATGACACGTGGCGTCCACCTCGGTCCACCAATCATTGGGACCCACGAGGGGATCCAACAGCTGCCACCAGTTCGGCGAACGCACGGCGATGACCGAGATCCGATGGTGCGATGCCCTGCCTCCGGCGTTCATGTCTGCGAGGAGGCGGTTGCCCTCGACTGCGAGTGTCTCGCCTCTCACGGGGACCCGTACCCGCTCAGGGAGCTGGTACATGAGAACCTCACGCGAAAGGCAAAACTGCTCAGTGAGCCATCCGGCAGCGATATCCCGGCCCGCCCCCAGGAGGTGAGGCATTATGTAATTCTCGGCGAAGTGAAGGAGGCGTCTTCTTGCGAACTCCAGGATCGATGTCTTTATGTCCTGACCCAGAGTAACATCCCTGGCCATGCCGTCGGTGAGAACACTTCCCGCAGGCACTGTTGTGAAGTAAGTTCTCCTGGCTATCTGCGACGCCATGAGGTCGAGGTATCCCCATGTGAGCATCTGGCCTACCTCTCCGATCTTCGGTTCCTCCGAATCGACGGGCCGCTCAAGCGGCGTCTCAGAGTCGGTTAGATAGTCGCACACGCTGGAATAATTATCTGTGAGCCAGCTGAGAAAATCCGACGATCTCTCAAGCGGTGCAGGAATCAGAGACATGTGCTCCCTGACCAGAAACCTACCGTAAAGGGGCTCGTACAAGTACCTGGTTCGTTCTGCGAGGTAGCTCTGTACCGACCCGTACTGGGGACGGGACCACCAGGGTCCTTCCTCCACCCGGTACATCTCCCTCTCCAGCCTATAGCGCTGTACGTCGGCACCCAGGATCTGCGTGTAGAGCATGCCTGCCGTCACTGATCCACCGTTCGGCGGAGCAACCATCACGAAGTGCCCGACCGGCACCTCGGTCGCCGACTTCTCGAACCACCACCGCACGACAAGGGATGCTCCGCCCACAGCAACGACATCGATGGGCGAGGATATGTCCCTCTCCTGCAGGTGACGGACACTCTTGAGGAAGTCGCCCTGTAATGAGATCGTTTCAACGTCTACTCCGGCATCCAGCAGGGCGTCACGGAGCACGGACACACCCGCATAGGGCGGCGCAGTCACCAGCAGCACTCTTCGTTCCGACTGCGCCCAACACCGTGTAGCCCCTCCCAGGACCACCATGAACACCACCATGAGGATGCAAACACCCAGCCTCAACAGAATATGACAGGACAGCGGCGTCACCGGCCGCTCTCCGGTACCACTGATGCATATGTGATTGTACCGAGATTCTGGATAACCCATACCCCCACCGTCCTCCCCTCGCTCAGCGCAGCGTCTAGGGATCGAGCCCAATCCTCCGGATCAGTGAATGCGTTCCATCTGCCGAGGGGATCGGCAGCCACCCCCACACGTACCTCCTCACCGGGACCCACGCTCAGATTGATGTCAGCAACCTGGACTATGAGCTGCTCATTCATCTTTTCGAGGACATGTATCGGCACGTCTCGCAGCAGCGACTCCTCGATCGGAAACTCCAATTCCTGGGGCGTCCGGCGCACTGCGATCATCCGTGCAGCAATCGGATCCTCCGGGGCGCACACGCGGTAGAGGACCCATGCTCTAGTCCCTGGGCGGCGGTCCCAGGCAGTGAGGTTCGCGCTGAGAGTCTCTCCCGTCCATGATGGACGAATCTCCAGCTCGGGGCTCGAGGCAGGTAACGACCTGTCGAATGCGGCACGACATTCAACCGAGACCAGGACGAACTCTTCTCCCGCAGCCCGCTGGCTCAGCAGATACCACGCCAACACCATCAATAGCAGGCACCCCAGCACTCTGACCCTCAATTTTGATCTCCTTCCGGGTAGTCATTTGTTGACAGTATACCCAGATTCTCCCATGAGGGTCAAGGGG
>PWUB01000013.1 GCA_003563755.1 Clostridia bacterium | reverse complement strand
GTGGCTGCCGGGAGAGTACTATCTTCGCGTCGAGGATATCGTGCTGATCACCGACGACGAACCGGAGGGGCTGACCAACTTCGACCGGGAGATCTTCGAACTCCCGCTGCAGTAGATGGGTGGTGGGTGCGACCGGAGGGATCTCCTCCACCCACCCATAACCAGCATCAGGTGGCAGTCACTGCAGGCCAGTGCCTGAGGACATGATCGGAGACTGGCCACAACAGTTGCGGGCCCGCCTGTCGCAACGGTGACGATCAACACGGGCTCCTCCGACGCCGCATGAACCACGCAGCCAACGGAGCCCGGGTCGAATGCGCACCCGGGACCAAGGAGCATGGGCCGAGGAGGTTAGCGGCGGCGGGTCCGCCACGATATTATCGCCGCAGGCTCAGGGCAATATGCTGCCGCTGTCGTAGTGGCGGTGCTCATGGCGAATGCACGTCATCCGGTGAGATGCAGAGCATGTACCGTGCCCTCGAAAATACAGTGCTGGGTGGGTTTGATCCCGGCAGCAGACACTGGCGCTCCCCTGGGAGCCGCCCGGATACTGCGTTGAAAACCTGGCACTCATCCTTTCCCCGCATGTGGCCACTACTCCCTACTGGTAGTACAGCAACTGGCCCCACGCAGCTCCGCCTCAACTCCTGTCCCGGCCGGAGCCGGCATTCTCACCCTCGGCACCGGTGGCGATGGGAAGGGTGAGCCCAAAGGTGCTCCCCCGGCCCAGCTGGCTCTGGGCGAAGACATCACCGCCAGCCGACACCATGGAGTGCTTCGCTATGGCCAGACCCAGGCCGAAGCCCGAGTGGCCGAGGCCGCGAGAGCCGCGATAGAAACGGTGAAAGACATGGGGCAGCTCGTCCGCGGGTATGCCAGGTCCAGAATCCACGACCGTTATAACTCTTTGATCTTCTTCTGTACGAGCTTGCAGCCGTACATCGGAGCCCTCGGGCGCAAACTTGATCGCGTTGTCCAGGTAGGTGCCGAGGGTCCGCAGGAGCTTCCGGTAGTCGCCACGCCAGATCTCGTCCCCGCTGAGGTCCTTCACCAGCCGCACTCCCCGGCGCTCGGCCTGCGAGCGCACGGTACTGAGCGCCTCATCGAGGAGGTCCCTTACGGCGAAGTCCTCGAGCTGCATGGGCTCTTCCCCGGCCTCCAGCCGGGACAATGCCAGGATCTCGTCTGCCAGGCGTTGGAGCCGGTCAGTCTCTCGTAGAATGCGCGTCGCCAGCTCCCCATCATCCTCCGACCTGGAAGGCAGCTGCTCGGCCAGGAGCTTGATGGCGGTCACCGGGCTCCTGATTTGGTGGGAAATGTCCGCGGTGAAGCGACGTCGGATCTGCTCTAGCCGGTGCAGCTCACTGACGTCGGTGAGGGTCAACAGGAGCGAATCCTTCCAGGGGTGATCCGCCTCCTCGAGGAGCGCACCGTGCACCCGGAGATACCGCGGGCGGGCATAGTCCGCGGTCATCACCGTCTCTGTCGGTTCCTCGCCGCGTCTCCAGGCATCGATATGGTCCATGAGGTCCGGGGTTCTTCTTATGGCCAGGCCCAGCTGATCCCAGGATGACGAGGGTTCGAGCCCGAGCAGCTCACACGCCCGCCGGTTCGCGAGGACCACGCGCCGCCCCCGTAGCACTATCAGGCCGTCATGCGCACTGTGAAGGATGAGGCTCATGTGATCCTCCGGCAGAGCCGATCCATATCTCTCGCGAAGAAACGCCCACTCCGCGAGAGCCCCGACAACCATACCTGCAAGAATGCCACCGGTTAGAAGAAGCATCATCGCCCACGCACCTCCAGGGGATCACTACGGGGATCGTTTTTCGCGCCTATCTCTGGGTGCCTGTACGTATTCAGTCCCGCTGTGCGCCACATATTGGTATCCCCCCACACACAAGAACCCGTGCTGACGCCTCATCATGATGGTCCCGGTTCTTGCACGACCAGGCGATAGCCCACACCACGCACCGTCTCCAGCTGTATGTCGGGCGCATGTTTTTGGATTCTCTCCCGGAGCCAGTGAATGTGAACATCCACTGTGCGGGTCTCGCCCATGTAGTCATATCCCCACACGGCGTTGAGGAGCTGATCGCGCGAGCATACCTTGCCGAGATGCTGTGCCATATACAACAGGAGGTGAAAGAGGCGAGGCGTCAGATCAAGGGTGATCGTTCCCACCGTCGCCCGGTAGGATTCTGGATCGAGGGTGATGGATCCCACCTGAAGAACCTCGTGCTCCGGGTCCTGCTGTACCGCTGTTCTCCGCATGTTTGCGCGAATACGGGCCAGGAGCACATTCAGGCTGAAGGGCTTGGTGACATAATCATCAGCACCCATCTCCAGGCCCACGATCACATCGGTCTCAGCATCTCGAGCCGTCACCATGATGATCGGGATCTGGGAGTCCTTTCGAATCAGGCGGCAGACATCGTACCCGGACATGTCCGGCAGCATGATGTCTAAGAGGACGATATCGACCGGCTCGGTGCGCATCAACTCCAGCGCTTCCTCCCCGCTGGCGGCGGCCAGTACCGAGTAGCCCTCGCGCTTCAGGCCCGCTACCAGCGAAAAACGAATGTTCTCCTCATCCTCGACGACGAGAACTGTGCTCTTGTGGCCGCCCTCAGACACGGGTACTCACTCCTCACGGGACCCGGCGTCGCATGTGGATGTCACCCGATCACCTGTTAGAAAGTATATCACTATCTCGGCAATGTTCGTCGCATGGTCCCCCACACGCTCCAGGTGTCTCGCCACGAACAGCAGCGGTATGGCCCGATGAATGCTGCGGGGATCATCCATCATGTAAGTCAGCAGTTCGCGGAAGATTTGCCAGTACAGTGCGTCGATCTCCTCGTCCCGTCGACTCACTTCCCAGGCGCCCGCCTGGTCCTCCTCTATGAGGGAACTGAGGCTGCTGCTGACCATCTCCTGGGCGATCGCGGCCATCCGCGGTATATCGATGAGAGGTTTCAGCAGGGGTTCATCCTGCAGGTCCAGGGTGATGCGGGCGATGTTGACCGAAAGGTCTGCAATGCGCTCCAGTTCCCGGACGATCCGCATGTTGCTGATGATGCAGCGAAGGTCAGAGGCCACGGGCTGGTGCCGGGCGATGATGCTCTCGGCGGCCGCCTCGACGGTGACGGACTCAGCGTCAATGTCGTCGTCCTTTTCGATCACCCGTCGAGCCAACTCCGGGGCCCGCGTCTTCAGAGACTCCACGGATTCGTGAAGCATTTTCTCGACCTGTCCCGCCAGTCCCAGGGTGCTCTCACATAGATTCATGAGGGCGTTATCCAGGGTCCTGCGCGGCATGGATTCAGAGTTCACAGTCTTCTGCCCCCTTAACCAAATCTGCCGGTGACGTAGTCGTCGGTGCGCTGATCCGCCGCGTTCGTAAACAGGGTTTCCGTGAGATCATACTCTACCAACTGACCGTCCAGCAGAAACGCTGTGTAGTCGGAGACCCGGGCGGCCTGCTGGAGGTTGTGGGTGACCATGACCACCGACACGTCCCTCCGCAGCTCGGTGATCAGGTCCTCGATGCGCGCCGTTGATGCCGGATCCAGGGCACTGCAGGGTTCATCCATCAACAGTACGACCGGCTTGACGGAAAGACATCGGGCGATGCAGAGCCTCTGCTGTTGACCTCCAGAAAGATCCATCGCCGAGGTATGCAGTCTATCCCTGACCTCATCCCACAGGGCGGCACCTTTCAGGGCCTCCTCGACGAAGCCGTCCAGTACAGGCCTCGGAACCTTTCCCCGGATCCTGGGTCCGTAAGCGACATTATCGTAGATGGAGCGCGGGAAGGGATTCGGCTTCTGAAAGACCATGCCCACTTTTTGCCTCAGTTGAACCACGTCCTGGTGCGGTGCCAGGATGTTTCTTCCTCCAAATTGTATCTCACCGCTGACCTTTGCCGACGGGACGAGATCCACCATTCGATTAAGGCAGCGAAGCAGGGTGGACTTACCGGAGCCGGAGGGCCCGATGATGGCCGTCACCAGGTTG
>PWUB01000173.1 GCA_003563755.1 Clostridia bacterium | reverse complement strand
CAACGTCCAGATGCGCGTGAACCTGATCACCCCGATAGCCATCGAGGAGGGCGTGCGCTTCGCCATTCGTGAGGGCGGAAGGACCGTGGGCGCCGGCGTCGTCACATCCATCATCGAGTGACTCTTTGACACTTGAGGGGGCTTGTGATAGACTTCTGTAAGTTTCAGTACGGGATATAGGGGTGGCAGAAAGGGTGGTGTTATGCGGGTTATAGTTACCCTCGAATGCACCGAGTGTAAGGATCGGAACTACACCACCACCAAGAACCGTCGCAATACCAGCGGCAGGTTGGAGTTGAAGAAGTTCTGCAGAAGATGCAGAGCACACACTGTTCACCGCGAGACGCGTTGACCCTTTGCGGGTTTCGGTGGCGGATAGTACAATAGGAGACGAAGGATGCAGTATGCAGGCCCGTAGCTCTAACTGGCAGAGCAGCGGACTCCAAATCCGCGGGTTGGGGGTTCGAATCCCTCCGGGCCTGCCATGATCTCCACCATCACCTGCCACGGTCATCACCGATTGTTCAATGGGAGTGAGTTCCTTGAGTTTACTGCGTAGATACTGGCGTTTTCTGCGTGAGGTTCGGGCTGAACTGCGCAAGGTTGTGTGGCCCGATGCTAATCAAACGACGATTTACACGGGGGTGGTGCTGTTCTCGGTGGCGGTCGTGGCACTCGTCATCTACGCTGCCGACTCGATCTACCTCGCCGGTATCAGGCTCATTATTGTCAGGTGAGGGGGTGCAGAGATCTCCGCGGGTGGAGATCTCGACATGTCAGTGTCTGAGCGGGACGATGGAAAGGCCGCACTGGAGTCCGTCGAAGACGCGCGGGAGCCGGAATCCGAGAGCGATGACAGAGGGCAGTGGTACGTGGTCCACGCTTACTCCGGACAGGAAAAGACCATCCAGAGCCGTCTGGAAAAGCGGATCGAGTCCATGGGCATGGAAGACCTCATATACGAAGTCCTCGTTCCCACCGATGAGCGCATCCAGGTGAAAGACGGAAAACGGGTCACCGTCGAGGAGAGGGTGTTTCCCGGCTACATCATGGTGCGGATGCAACTCACGGATGAATCGTGGCACGCGGTGCGCAACACGCCCGGTGTGACGGGATTCGTCAGCTCCGGGACAACCCCCGTACCGCTGGAACCCGAAGAGGTGGAGAGAATCCAGACCCAGATGGCACAGGAGGAGCCTCGCCCCAGGATCGACGTTGAAGTGGGAGAGAACGTTCGCGTCATCTCGGGTCCCTTCGACGGGTTCATAGGAACCGTTGATGAGATAGACGTCAAACAGGGCAAGCTTCATGTCCTGGTGAACATGTTCGGTCGTGAGACCCCGGTGGAGCTGGACTTCACCCAGGTAGAGAAGATGTGAGGGCTGGCTTACCGGCCTGACGCGCAGGGAGGTTTCGAGGTGGCGAAGAAAGTAGTTGGTTCGATAAAACTCCAGATACCCGGCGGCAAGGCCACGCCGGCACCGCCCGTCGGTCCCGCCCTGGGACAGCACGGGGTGGACATAATGGCATTCGTGAAGGAATTCAACGCCCGCACCGCTGACCAGGCCGGGGTGCTGATCCCCGTCGAACTGACGGTGTACGCTGACCGTTCCTTCACCTTCGAGACGAAGACGCCCCCGGCATCGGTTCTGCTCAAGCAGGCCGCAGGCATCGAGAAGGGCGCGGACAATTCGCTGGAAACCAAGGTCGGCCAGGTCACCGGGGAGCAGGTGCGCGAGATAGCGGAGTTGAAACAGGAAGATCTCAACGCCAGCTCCGTACAGGCCGCCATGCGCATGATAGAGGGCACTGCCAGGAGCATGGGTATCATCGTCTTGAAGGAGTAGGCGGAACTGATCTCCGTGGGAGGATACGTCCGATTGCACCACAAGGAGGTAGTGTGATGGCCAACAGAAGCAGAAGCTATCAGCAGGTTAGAGAGAAGGTTGACAGGGAGCAGCTGTATCCGCCCGAAGAGGCGATCGAGCTGGTCCAGGAACTGTCGTTTGCCAAGTTCGATGAGACCGTGGAATGCCACGTGCGGTTGGGCGTGGATCCGAGGCACGCCGACCAGATAGTGAGGGGTGCCCTGGTACTGCCCCACGGCACGGGTAAGGAAGTCACGGTACTCGTATTCGCCCGGGGAGACAAGGCCAGGGAGGCCGAAGAAGCCGGCGCGGACTTCATCGGGGATGAGGACATGGCACAAAAGATCGAGGAAGGCTGGTTGGGTTTCGACGTCGCGATAGCCAGTCCCGATATGATGCCCGTGGTGGGTAAGCTGGGGCGGATCCTCGGACCTCGGGGCCTGATGCCGAATCCGAAGTCTGGCACCGTCACCCCCGATCTGGGGGACGCGGTTCGGCAGGTCAAGGCTGGTAAGGTCGAGTACCGCACGGACCGGCAGGGGAACATCCACGTTCCCATCGGCAAGGTCTCGTTTTCCGGCGAGCGCCTGCACGAGAACCTGCGTGCGCTCATCGACGAGTTGATGCGGGCTCGCCCGCCGGGGGCGAAGGGGAGGTACTTTTTGGGGATAACCCTCGCCAGCACCATGGGGCCTGGTGTCAAAGTGAACCCTCAGGATCTGCTTCCCAGTTGATGAACGTTCGGATGTGTAGTAGAGTGGATCTGTGATTACAAGCGAACTTCTTTGCCACAGACAGCAGGTGTCTCGCGAGACGTAATGACATCACCCCGGTGGTGTCGCCTGCCGAGGCAGACGGGATGACACCGGAACGCCGGTGCGTGGTCATTCGCCTACGAAGCCCACTGCCTCCGCAGCGGGCTTTTCTGCGGTCTGGGGGAGGTTAGCCACAGAGCGGAGGTGATGACGCGCACATGGTAAGACCGGAAAAAGTGAAGGAAGTGGAGCTTCTCACTGACAAGCTGACCCGTGCCCATTCGGTGGTGCTGGTGGACTTCCGTGGTATAGATGTTGCCCAGGCCCAGGAGCTGCGCAATCGGTGCCGTGAGGCGGATGTCGAGTACCGGGTGGTCAAGAACACTCTCCTGCAGAGGGCGCTGGCTCGTGCGGGCATAGAGGGAATCGATGATATGCTGGTCGGACCCACGGCCCTGGCCCTGTCCTACGAAGACCCGGTCGCCCCCGCTCACGAGATAAAGGCCTTCTCCGACAAGTTCAGGATCCTCGAGCTAAAGGGGGGCATCCTCGAGGGGGCGGTGCTGGATCGTGACGAGGTGCGTGGCCTCGCTGATCTACCGTCGCGTGATGAGCTGCTGGCGAAGGTGGCCCGGTGCTTCGCCGGTCCCGCAACCCAGGTGGCCCGGGTGCTGCAGGCTCCCATACGTGACCTGGCCCTCGTGACAGCACAGCTTGAGAAGAAGGCCGGCTGAGCCGGAGACTAAGATTTTCAAATCCGAAGGAGTGAGATGAAGTGGCGAGCAAGGTGGAACAGATTCTGGACCTGGTCCGGGACATGAAGGTCACGGAACTCGCGGAGCTGGTCTCCGCTTTCGAAGAGGAGTTCGGAGTCTCCGCGTCGGCCGCGGTGGCTGCCGTTCCCACCGGCGTTGCAGGAGACGCGGCAGATACCGCCGAGGAGGAGCAGACCGAGTTTGACGTCATGCTGACCGAGGTCGGAGCGAAGAAGATTCCGGTCATCAAGGTCGTACGTGAGGTCACCGGCCTGGGTCTCAAGGAGGCCAAGGGCGTGGTCGACGCTGCTGTCGATGGACCCAGTGCCATCAAGGAGGCCGTCTCCAGTGACGAGGCGGAGGATATAAAGAGCCAGCTCGAGGAAGCTGGAGCAACCGTTGAGATCCGGTAGTATTTCGGCGAGGAGAGCTCCCGCAGCTCTCCTCGCGATTTCAAGGCACGAGCTTGACGCGGTGTCGCAGCTGTGGTAGCATACAAGATTGCTATTAGTTCTCGACTTTCGGGATGAGCGCACCTAAGAGTAACCATTTATGTATAATAGGTGGCAGCTCCGGTGAGAATATAACGAACCGGTTGATGTTATGAGAACCTGGGCAGGAGCCGCATCTGAGATGAAGTGGCTCTCGGGGGGTTCTTTTGGCATTGGTTCCTCAGCCGAAAAGGAGTGAAAACTGCATGGCCTATCCGCGTCAGGTTGGCACGCAGAACAGGGTTTCCCGTTCCAAGATCGTCGAGCCCATGGATGTTCCATACCTCATCGAGATTCAGAAGAGCTCGTACGACTGGTTTCTCAACAAGGGATTGCGTGAGATTCTCGACGACGTCTCTCCCATTGAAGACTTCACCGGGAACCTTATTCTGGAGTTCGGCGATTATGTCCTCGATGAACCCAAGTACGATGTGAAACAGTGCAAGGAGCGGGATGTTACCTACGCAGCGCCCCTGCGGGTGAGAGCACGGCTCATCAACAGAGAGACCCGTGAGCTCAAGGAGCAGGAGGTCTTCATGGGCGACCTGCCGCTGATGACAGAGCGGGGGACGTTCGTCATCAACGGTGCGGAACGGGTGGTGGTCAGTCAGCTCATCCGGTCGCCAGGAGTGTACTATTTCGATGAGGTTGATAACGCCGGCCGCAGGTCTTTCAGTGCGAAGTTCATTCCCAACCGGGGTGCATGGCTCGAGATGGACGCAACCACGGCCAAAGTGCTTCGGGTCCGCATCGACAGAAACCGCAAGCTGCCGATAACCGTTCTCGTGCGGGCCCTGGGCTTCTCCAAGGATGAAGAGATCAAGAAGATACTCGGTGAGACCGAGGTGGTGCTGACCACCCTCGAAAAGGACACCACCAAGTCGACGGAGGAAGCCCTCAAAGCGATCTACGAACGCCTCCGTCCCGGAGAGCCGCCGACGGAGCAAAGCGCACGTGAGCTGCTTCACACCATGTTGTTTGATCCTCACCGCTACGATCTGGCCGCCGTTGGGCGGTACAAGCTGAACAAGAAGCTGAGCATCAGGGGCAGAATCTCCAACCGGGTGGCTGTTGAGAAAATCGTCGACCCCGAGACCGGTGAAATACTGGTTAGAGAGGGCGACAAGATCGACCGCAGGAGAGCGCAGGAGATCGCGGCCGCCGGCGTCCAGCGGGCGGTGGTTGAGGATAACAACGGTAACCCCGTCGTCGTGTACGGAAACGGGCAGCCCTCGATGGATACCCGCTGCCTGGTGCAGGATGATGTGCTGACCGCCCTCAACTACTTCGTGAACCTGTACAGCGGTGTGGGAAACACCGACGACCAGGACCACCTCGGAAACCGGCGCCTGAGAACGGTGGGAGAGCTCCTGCAGAACCAGTTCCGCACCGGGCTCATACGCATGGAACGGGTGGTGCGGGAGCGGATGACCATCCAGGATGCCGATGTGGTCACCCCCCAGGACCTTGTCAATATCAGGCCCGTGGTGGCGGCCATCAAGGAGTTTTTCGGATCGAGCCAGCTGTCGCAGTTCATGGACCAGACCAACCCCCTGTCGGAGGTCACACATAAGCGGCGCCTCAGTGCGCTGGGGCCGGGAGGTCTGACCAGGGACCGGGCCGGGTTCGACGTCCGTGATGTTCATAGCTCTCACTACGGTAGGATGTGTCCGATAGAGACCCCCGAGGGTCCGAACATCGGAGTCATAAGCAATCTCAGCACCTATGCAAGGGTGAACGACTACGGCTTCATAGAGACTCCGTACCGCCGCGTCGTTGACGGCAAGGTCACCGACGATATCGTCTACCTCACTGCTGACGAGGAAGAGGATGCGGTCATAGCACAGGCCAATGCCGAGATGGACGAGGAAGGCATGCTGGTCGGGCGCGTCACCGTCAGGTATGCGGCGAACGTGCGGATGCTGCCCTGGGACGAGGTCGACTACATGGACGTCTCCCCGAAGCAGATGGTGAGCATAGCGACCGCCCTCATTCCTTTCCTTGAGACGGATGACCCGAGCCGCGCCCTGATGGGGGCCAACATGCAGCGCCAGGCAGTACCTCTCATGGTTCCCGAGGCCCCGCTGGTGGGTACGGGTATGGAGTACAAGGTGGCCCTCGATTCCGGTGTGGTGGCCGTGGCAACCCACGACGGCACCGTGCAGGAGGCTACCGCGGATCGGATCCGGATCTCCTACCAGAACAACGGCCGGATAACGGAGGATGTGTACGATCTCGAGAAGTTTGAGCGTTCAAACCAGGGTACCTGCTTCAACCAGCGTGTGCGCGTCCGCAAGGGTGACGAAGTGAAGGAGGGGCAGGTCCTGGCCGACGGTCCTTCCACGGCCGACGGTGAGCTGGCCCTGGGGCGCAACGTGTTGGTTGCTTTCATGTCCTGGGAAGGATACAACTACGAGGACGCCATCCTCGTCAGTGAGCGGCTGGTCAAGGATGACATCTACAGCTCAATACACATCGAGGAACACGAGTCCGAGGCCAGGGACACCAAGCTGGGACCCGAGGAGATCACCCGCGACATACCCAATGTGGGCGAAGAGGTACTCAGGAACCTGGATGAGACCGGAATCATCCGCGTCGGCGCCGAGGTCCGTTCCGGAGATATCCTGGTCGGCAAGGTCACCCCGAAGGGTGAGACCGAGCTGACTGCCGAGGAACGTCTCCTCCGGGCCATCTTCGGTGAAAAGGCCAGGGAGGTCCGCGACACCTCCCTCAAGGTTCCTCACGGTGAGGGCGGCGTGGTCGTGGATGTCAACGTCTTCTCCCGGGATGCCGGTGACGAGCTCTCTCCGGGAGTAAACAAGCTGGTGAGAGTCTACGTGGCCGAGAAACGCAAGCTATCCGAAGGAGACAAGATGGCGGGACGACACGGTAACAAGGGAGTCGTCGCCAAGGTTCTTCCCGATGAGGATATGCCGTTCATGCCCGACGGAACTCCCATCGATATCGTTCTCAACCCCCTGGGGGTGCCGTCCCGGATGAACATCGGTCAGATCCTGGAGACTCACCTCGGGTGGGCGGCCAGGGCCCTCGGTTGGAAGGTAGCCACCCCGGTATTTGACGGCTTCCACGAGGACGACATCGTCGAGGCCCTCGAGAAGGCCGGTCTGCCGAATACCGGAAAGGTTGACCTCAGGGATGGTCGGAGCGGCGAGCCCTTCGATCATCCCGTCACAGTGGGACACATCTACATGATGAAGCTGCACCACCTGGTGGATGACAAGATGCACGCCCGTTCCACCGGTCCGTATTCCCTGGTGACACAGCAGCCCCTGGGCGGTAAGGCCCAGATGGGAGGACAGCGTTTCGGAGAGATGGAGGTGTGGGCTCTCGAGGCCTACGGCGCTGCCTTCACGCTGCAGGAGATGCTGACCGTCAAGTCCGACGATACCGTGGGCCGCGTGAAGACCTACGAGTCCATCGTGAAGGGTGACACGGTACCGGAGCCGGGAGTTCCCGAGTCATTCAAGGTTTTGATCAAGGAGATGCAGAGTCTATCGCTGAACGTGCAAGTCAAATCGGCGGAGGCCAAGGCCACCCCCGAATCCTTCGAGGACGATGAGGATATCGAGGGCCTGGCCAGAAACCTCCAACTCGACACGGGGGACGAGGAGACGCACGAGGAACCGGATCACAGAAAGGCCGGCTCCGGCGGGGGTGATGAGTAGATGGCAGCAGTGAGAGATTTTCGTGGTGCCGAAACCACTGAACCTCAGGACCTTGGCGAAGTCAACACCTTCGATTCCATCCAGATCAGCCTCGCTTCGCCGGAACAGATCCGCGGCTGGTCCCACGGGGAGGTCAAGAAACCGGAGACCATAAACTACCGCACCCTCAAGCCCGAGCGGGACGGGCTGTTCTGTGAGAAGATTTTTGGCCCCACCAAGGACTGGGAATGCCGGTGCGGTAAGTACAAGAGGATCCGCTACAAGGGCATCGTATGTGAGCGCTGCGGAGTCGAGGTTACCGTCGCCGATGTGCGCAGGGAGCGCATGGGTCACATCGAGCTGGCGGCACCGGTATCACACATCTGGTATTTCAAGGGCATCCCGAGCCGCATGGGGCTGCTTCTGGACATGTCGCCCCGCGATCTGGAGAGGATCCTGTACTTCGCTGCCTACGTGGTCATCGATACCGGTGAGACCAGCCTGCTCGAGCGGCAGCTGCTCAGCGAGAGCGAGTTCCGGGAGGCCCGCCAGAAGTTCGGGACCCAGTTTCGCGCCGAGATGGGCGCGGAGGCTATCAAGGAACTGCTGGAGAATCTCGATCTCGAGGAACAGTCCGCGGAGTTACGGGAAGAGATCGATGGAGCGTCCACCCAGCGCCGTAAGCGGGCCATCCGCCGCCTGGAAGTGGTTGAGGCGTTTAGGAACTCGCCGAACAGCCCGGAGTGGATGATCCTCGAGGTGCTGCCGGTCATCCCGCCCGAGCTCAGGCCCATGGTACAGCTCGACGGCGGGCGGTTCGCCACTTCGGACCTCAATGACCTCTACCGCAGGGTGATCAACCGGAACAACCGCCTCAAGAGGCTCCTGGACCTCGGAGCGCCGGACATCATAGTGCGCAACGAGAAGCGCATGCTCCAGGAGGCCGTGGACGCTCTCATTGATAACGGGCGCCGCGGACGCCCCGTCACCGGACCCGGCAACAGGGCCCTGAAGAGTCTCAGCGACCTGTTGAAGGGTAAGCAGGGCCGCTTCCGTCAGAACCTCCTCGGTAAGCGCGTTGACTACTCCGGGCGGTCGGTCATCGTGATCGGACCCGAGCTGCGCCTGGACCAGTGCGGACTGCCCAAAGAGATGGCCCTGGAGCTGTTCAAGCCCTTCGTGATGCGGGAGCTGGTCGCCCGCGACCTGGCCCAGAACATCAAGAGTGCCAAGCGCCTGGTGGACCGGGGCCGCGACGAGGTGTGGGATGTACTCGCACAAGTCATCAAGGATCATCCCGTTCTCCTGAACCGGGCTCCGACCCTTCACCGGCTCGGTATCCAGGCCTTCGAACCCGTCCTGGTAGAGGGACGCGCCATCAAGATTCATCCCCTGGTGTGCACGGCCTACAATGCTGATTTCGACGGTGACCAGATGGCCGTTCATGTGCCACTGTCGGCCGAGGCGCAGGCCGAGTGCCGCCTGCTGATGATGGCGGCCCATCATATTCTCAACCCGAAGGACGGTCAGCCGGTGGTTACCCCCACCCAGGACATGGTTCTCGGTATCTATTATCTTACGGTCATCGACGGTAACCTGGGGGAAACTGATGACAGGGAGCTGTCGGGGTATTCATCGCCGGACGAATTGCTGATGGCCTATGAGAAGGGACTCGTAGGCCTGCACCAACCGGTGCGCGTCCGGCACAACGGCACCCTGCTTCTGACCACCCCGGGACGTGTGATATTCAACGAGATCCTGCCCGATGAGTTAGAGTTCATAAACGAGGCGATCGACAGCGGCCGACTGGGTGAACTGGTGGCCGACTGCTACCGCAGGGTCGGGACTGACGCCACGGCGCTCATGCTGGATCGTGTCAAGGACCTGGGCTATTACTACGCGACCCAGTCAGGCCTCACCATAGCCGTCTCAGATATTGAGATTCCCGTTGAGAAGATGCCGCTGCTTGAAGAAGCCGAGGCGAAGGTCGAGGAGATAGAAGAGCAGTATCACATGGGCCTTCTCAGCGACGACGAGCGGCACGAGATGGTGATCGGTGTGTGGACCGATACCAAGGACCAGCTCACCGACAAGATCATGGAGGCCATGGACGTCAGGAACCCCGTGTATCTCATGGCAGCCTCCGGGGCCCGGGGGAGCGAGCAGCAGATAGTCCAGATGGCCGGCATGAGGGGCCTGATGGCAGACCCGTCGGGGCGGACCATCGAGCTGCCGGTCAAGTCCAACTTCCGCGAGGGTCTGAGCGTCATCGAGTACTTCACGTCCACTCACGGTACCCGCAAGGGATTGGCGGATACGGCGCTGCGGACCGCACAGTCGGGTTATCTCACCAGGCGCCTGGTGGATGTGTGCCAGGATGTGCTGGTCCGGGAGAAGGACTGCGGCACCAGCGACGGGATCTTCCTTGAGCCCATATATGATGGTAAAGAGATGATCGAGAGCGTGGGCGAGCGTGCCCTCGGCCGGTATGCTCTCATGGATGTCGTCGACCCCGAGTCGGACTCCGTCCTGGTGGGCGCCGACGAGATCGTGACGGAGGACGTCATCGACCGCATCGATGCCCTCAGCGACAAATACGGTGCCGAGTTCAGCGTCGTGGTACGGTCGGTTTTGACCTGCGATACCCACCACGGTGTCTGTGCCTACTGCTACGGACGGGACATGGCCAGGGGTGACATGGTCAACGTGGGCGAGGCGGTCGGTATCATAGCCGCCGAGTCCATCGGTGAGCCTGGTACCCAGATGACCATGCGAACCTTCCACACCGGAGGTATCGCCGGTGACGACATCACCCAGGGTCTACCGCGAGTTGAGGAGCTCTTCGAGGCCAGAAACCCCAAGGGGCAGGCCCTCATAGCTGACCGTGAGGGAGTCGTCAGTTTCGAGACCACCCGGGGTGGCAAAGATGGCCTCGCCGTCATCGATGCCGAGGGCGGCATGGAGAAGCAGGCTCTGTCGCAGGGTGCCCAGCTGAAGGTGTCCGAGGGTGACACCGTCTATCCGGGACAGGAGCTCACAGAGGGAGTTATCAATCCCCACGACCTCCTCCGGGTCAAGGGACCTCGCAACGTCCAGATGCACCTTCTCGCGGAGGTCCAGCGGGTCTACCGGATGCAGGGCGTGGTCATCAACGACAAGCACATCGAACTCGTCATAAGGCAGATGATGAAGAAGGTCCGCGTCACTGATCCCGGAGACACCAGCCTCCTGCCCGGCAGCCAGGTCGACTGGACCAAGGTCGAGAAGGCCAATGAGAATGCTCTAGCCGAAGGCGGCAAGCCCGCACAGTCCGAGTTCCTTCTCCTGGGGATCACCAAGTCAGCCCTCGGGACGGACTCGTTCCTCTCGGCGGCATCCTTTCAGGAAACCACCCGTGTCCTCACCCAGGCAGCGACCGAGGGAGCCGAGGACTTCCTGCACGGCCTGAAAGAGAACGTGATCATCGGTAAGCTGATCCCCGCGGGTACGGGAATGCAGCCCCACGGTGACATCATGGTTGCACCCGAGGAGCCCGAGGAAGAGGCAGAGGCACCCGAGGCCGAGGTAGAGGACGAGGACACGAAGCAGATCAAGGCCGTCTCGGACGGAGAGTGACGAGTTGTGAGCGGGCTCGCCTCTTGTGTTGACACCCCGCGAGCCCGCTGCTACAATACTTAAGTGTTTGCAGCAGGTGGGTTTGAAGGACATCTCAGCGTTCCTGCTGTGTTCGGTTCAGTGGAGAGGACGAGGATGTCGCTGCAAGACCTATTGGTGGCTCGTGAGAAGACCGTTGGGACGAAGGAAACCAGGAAGGCCCTGGAGCAGGATCGGGTGGTTGCGGTGTACGTCGCGCGGGATGCCGAGGAGCACGTGGTACGCTCGGTACTGGACCTGAGTGAGAGTAAGTGCGTGCAGGTCATCTTCGTTGACTCCATGTCCGAGCTGGGCAGAGCATGTGGCATTGCGGTGGGAGCTGCGACCGCCGGTATAGTGGGCGGTACAGGCTGCACCGACGGGTGACAACGACGGCAACTCCACAATAGGGTGGTGTTGAACCGGAAGGCTTTCGAGAGAGCACCTGAGATATGGGAGAAGTGCCGGACGCCATACATCCCAGCGGTGCGTGGCGTCTTTTTTGGGGAGGTGACAACTCAGTGCCGACGATCAATCAGCTGATCAGGAAAGGTCGCAGAACCAGGGTCGAAAAGACCAAGACTCCCGCGCTGCACGGGTCGCCCCAGAGGCGGGGAGTGTGCCTGTTGGTCCGAACCCAGCAGCCCAAGAAGCCGAACTCTGCCCTCAGAAAGGTCGCCAGGGTCCGGCTGACCAACGGCGAGGAAGTTACGGCGTACATTCCTGGTGAGAACCACAATCTTCAGGAACACTCGGTGGTGCTCGTACGGGGAGGTCGAGTCAGAGACCTGCCGGGAGTGAGATACCAGGTCGTACGCGGCACCCTTGATGCCGCCGGCGTTGAGGGCAGGCAGAGCTCCCGCTCCCGTTACGGTACCAAGAAGAGAGGCTGATCAGCCTGAGGAGGTGAAGCGATAGTGGCGAGGCGAGGACGTGCCCCCAAACGAGAGGTTACGCCCGATCCTGTGTATAATTCACGCCTGGTTACGAAGTTCATCAACCAGGTCATGCAGGATGGCAAGAAGGGTCTGTCACAGCGCCTCTTTTACGGGGCCATGGCTGTGATCCAGAACCGCACCGGAAAAGACGCCCTCGATGTCTTCGAGGCGGCGGTCAAGAACGCGATGCCGATGCTCGAGGTCAGACCGCGAAGGGTTGGTGGGGCCACCTATCAGGTTCCCATGGAAGTGCGCCCGGAGCGCAGGCGCACCCTGGCGATCCGCTGGCTGGTCAACTCCGCCCGGTCCCGCGGTGAGAGAACCATGATGGATAGGCTCTCAGCCGAGCTGATGGAGGCCGCCGAGGGTGCAGGAGCCGCCGTACGGCGCCGGGAGGAAATGCACAGGATGGCCGAGGCCAACAAGGCCTTCGCCCATTACCGCTGGTAGAATATTGCGAGTTTGCGAGGAGGTTTCAGTATGGCGAGGGAGTTCCCCCTCAAAAAAGTGAGAAACATCGGTTTTGCGGCTCACATCGATGCCGGCAAGACCACCACGACGGAGCGCATCCTGTTCTATTCCGGGAGGGTGCACCGCATGGGGGAAGTCCATGAGGGTTCGGCCACCATGGACTGGATGGCCCAGGAGCAGGAACGCGGGATCACGATCACCTCTGCGGCCACGTCGTGCCAGTGGAAGGATCACCGGGTAAACATCATTGATACGCCCGGCCACGTTGACTTCACCATGGAAGTCGAGAGATCCATGCGCGTTCTCGATGGGGTCGTCGTCATTTTCTGTGCCAAGGGAGGCGTCGAACCTCAGTCGGAGACGGTCTGGAGGCAGGCAGACAGGTACTCCATCCCTCGCATAGCGTTTGTAAATAAGATGGATATGATGGGAGCCGATTTCGACAATGTGTTGACCATGATGAAGGAACGCCTGGGAGCCCGTCCGGTGCCGGTGCATGTTCCTGTTGGAGCCGAGAATGACTTTTCGGGCATCGTGGATCTGATCGCCGAGAAGATGATCTACTACACCGACGATCTCGGTACCAAGAGTGAAGAGAGAGACATTCCCGAGGACATGGTTGACAAGGTGTCGGTGATGCGTGCAGAGATGATCGAGGCCGCCGCGGAATTCGATGACGAGCTCATGATGAAGTACCTCGAAGATGAACCCGCGGATTCGGCGTTGATCCACCGCGGATTGAGAGCGGGCACGGTGCAAAACGAGTTCGTCCCTGTTTTCTGCGGGTCTGCGTATCACAATCGGGGCATCCAGCTGCTGCTGAACGGGATCGTGCGGTACCTGCCCTCGCCGAGCGACGTTCCGGGTATCCGGGGCGTCGACGTTCAGAGCGGCGAGGAGATCATCAGGGATGCCTCCGATGATGAGGCCGTTGCGGCCCTGGCCTTCAAGATCCAGACGGACACCTACGTGGGCAAGCTGGCGTTCTTCCGCGTTTACTCGGGGGTCCTGCGTAAGGGGACGTACGTGTACAATGCCACCCGTGATAAGCGGGAGCGGGTGAGCCGCCTGGTGAGGATGCATGCTAACCACCGTGAGGAGGTAGACGAGGTTCACACGGGTGAGATAGCGGCTGCGGTGGGTATGCGCCACGTGTCAACGGGCGATACTCTCTGCGATGAGGATGACAGGATCATCCTCGAGTCCATCGACATTCCCGAACCCGTCATAGACGTGGCCATAGAGCCCAAGACCCAGGCCGATGAGGAGAAGCTAAACCGGGCGCTGCGAAGCCTGGCCGAGGAGGATCCGACTTTCCGTGTAGGATACGACGAGGAAACGGGTCAGACCATAATATCGGGTATGGGCGAGCTGCACCTGGAGATAATCTGCGACCGGCTGCTCCGGGAATTCAGCGTCGGCGCCAATGTGGGTCGTCCCCAGGTAGCCTACAAGGAGACTATAACCAGGAAGGCCGGTGCCGAGGTGCGATATGTGCGTCAGACCGGCGGCCGTGGACAGTATGGGCACGTGAAGCTGACGGTTGAACCTAACGAATCGGGATTCGAGTTCGTCGATGAGATCACCGGTGGTGTCATACCGAGGGAGTATATTCGTGATGTGGAGAAAGGTGTCCGGCAGGCCCTGGACGGCGGTATCGTAGCGGGTTACCCCTTGATCAACGTGCGCGTCAGGCTGCTGGACGGCAGCTACCACCAGGTGGATTCCTCGGAGATGGCGTTTTTGATAGCCGGGTCAATGGCCTTCAAGAAAGCCGCCGCCGACGCCCGTCCGGTCATTCTCGAGCCTGTAATGAAGGTGGAGGCCGTGATTCCCCCCGACTACCTCGGGGATGTGCTGGATGACCTGAACTCTCGGAGGGGACAGATCATCGACATGGATCACCGGGGTGGATCGAAGGTCATCCACGCCCGGGTACCGCTGTCGGAGATGTTCGGATACGCCACGGTGATACGCTCCACGACACAGGGACGCGGAACGTACACCATGCAGTTCGAGGAGTACTGCCCGGCGCCGAAAATGGTAGCCGACAAGATCGCAAGCCACATGGCGACGGGTTAATCAAAGGAGGTCAAAAAGGATGGCAAAGGAGAAGTTCGAGCGCACGAAGCCGCATGTTAATGTGGGCACGATAGGTCACGTGGATCACGGTAAGACGACGTTGACGGCGGCGATGACGTTG
>PWUB01000197.1 GCA_003563755.1 Clostridia bacterium | reverse complement strand
TCGCCATGGGGACGTACTGGATCTGGAATCATCTGCAGCTATGGAAGGAATCTGCCTCGACCGTGCAGGTTCAGATGTCAGGGACATCCAGATCCAGGGGATTTGATCGGCTCGCCCTGATCGCTGCGATGGTCGTGGTGTTCGGAGCCTTCTTCGGTCGAATCGGACTCTTCGTCAGCCTCGCTGTCTTGGCTGTACTCGCTGCCGCAATGCTGAGGCTCTTCTAGGCTGCGCGCGACGTCAGCAATCTCGCTGCTGTGTCTGTATGTTGATCCCGGGGTGCAGGTGCGAGGACAGCCTGAACCGCGTTCATCTCCCGGTCTGACCTCCCCATTGCGGGGTCGTAGTCAGGCGAAAGCTGTCCGCGGCAGTCGCAGTCGTTTTCCCTGTCCACGCCTGTCGATCAAAGCTGACAGGCGCGGCATTGCGCACCTGTGGTCCGTCAGCTGCTCAGGGGCAGGCCTGGGCGTCTGGTCCCCTCACCATCCGGTACCGACTGATGTCTGTCCCATCCCCCACTCCAGCCATTTGGGATGTAGTGCCACTGCAGTCAGCAGGGATTGCCCGGCTGCGTTGTCAGGATCGTGTGAGGTGCTCATCCCGGTCTGTCTCCGTCAGATACAACTCGAATCCCCGTACGCCCCGGACTCCCCCCTTCTCTGACACGTCGTGAGCGCTCTCCTGATCGCATCAACCCTGGCAAAGCCGGTCCTGTACGATTGTCAGCCAGACATCCAATGACCATGGACCTGAGGGTCCCGGGAGGGCGTCAACAGCCGCCTTCATTGCGCGCTGATGCCGGTGATCGGATAACCGGATGTGCTCAACATCGTCATGATTCAGGGGGTAGGTTGCCATACGAAAGGCAGCTTCAACCAGACCTGCATCCGTAGGGAGGAGCACATGAACGTCGATGTCTCGCTTCACCACAGGATCCAATGCCACACTGCCCACCAGTCGGGCCTCTCCCAGGGATTCGGCCTCCCGAAGGATGCCCAGGGCTTTCACGATACTCATGGCCTCTCCCATCAGACTTTCGCCCCTCATATGCACAAGCCTCCGTTCACAATCATGAATTGGGCGATGAAGCTGCTACTGGTACTGTATGGATCAGTTGTCGGGATCATCGTCACCGGCAACCGGATTGCAGCTGCTCTGTCGACCTACCCCCTGAAAAGGACCAGAATGCGGACAGCTCGGGGACTGAAAGCCCGGTGTCATTTTATGTTATGCTGTCGAACACTCGCCAGGCTCAACCGCATCAAATCGCAATTACCCGCAGTGAGTCCGCGTCACTTCCTCTCCCAGGGTCTATCGTAGGAATGGTACTGTTTGAGAGATCGATTCGACTGGAGCTTCTGCTCGCGAAGGATCCCCGCGGTAGAGCTGTCCTGCAGGATATCGTCCAGGTGAACCGGGTCCACGGGGTGGTCTGCATGGGCTATGTCAAGGAAGACATCGCGAACGTCCGATTCATCACCATAGATGGGACTGGCAACACTTGCGGTCTCACAGCGGGCATCTCCATCCTCCCGGAACAGCGATCTGTGAGCCCGGATTATGTAGTAGGGCTCCTCGGGTTCACAGTCTGCCAGAAGATCGTAGCGGTATGTTGAGTTCCCCTTACGAGTGCTCAAATCCCTGATGACGGTCTGCAGGAATCGAAAACGTGGAAAGACCATGATCTTGTTTGACCTGCTCCTCTCGTGAGAGATCCGTTTCTGTCGGCCATCAAGTGACTGTCTGATGTTACCCCCTCCGTTTCCCTTAACCAACTATGGAGCATTCTACCATAGGAAGGAAGCAAAATATGTTGGAATATGTCGACAAACCCATAGACTTCAAAGAAACTTCTTTATTGTTGCGTATGGAACTGAGACATGCAGGAATGGGCAGGGCTTCCTCGAATTTCTGATTTATTGCCTTTAGATCGAAGGGGAGTGTCGCATATGGGAATGATTGGCCTGAACGAGGTTCTGGATCTGAAATACCTGGCATCGTGGGCGTGGGCTCCCGTGGGGACATACATCGCATATCTGCTCGATGACGGCGGCAGGCATGATCTGTGGGTTGTGAACTCAGAGTCTAAGCAGGGCTGGAAAGTATCTGCGGCCAGACGAGACGCCGGTCCCTTCACCTGGCACCCTTCCGGAACCCGCCTCGCCTACATCCAGGACGGGAACCTGTGGGTGTCGGAGTTCGACGGGCAAGAGTGGGCCAGCCGGGCCCTCACCCGGACCGCCGGGAAGGAACAGGCTCCCTGTTATTCTCCTGACGGGCAGCGTCTGGCCTTCATCAGGGAGGGGGCTCTCTGGATCCACGACGAAAGGACGGACCTGACTCGCTCCTACAGGCCGGGAGGTGGCGCCACCGTCCTCCCGCGGGTTTTTGGCCCCGGGGAAGCACTCAAATGGTCGCCACAGGGGGACATGCTCCTGTTTCACTTTCGCGAGGCCGACAAGACCCTGCACCTGGGAGTGATCAGTGCCGGCTGCGCCCTGCTGTGGCGTACTTCCTGGAGAAAGGGCCCCGTGGCCGGACTGCGCTGGACCGAGGATGGGATGATCCTGTTTGCACGATCCCAGGAGCGCAACACCCTGTTGGACTTCTGCCTGGCGGCCCTACCGGATGATCCCGTTCAGACACAGAAGGAAACAGCCCGCTGCAATTCCACCGCGGCCCCCTCCATTGTGGATGCGGAAGTAAAGGTGCTGTACCAGCAGGTTGCCAGGGGCACACCGGGGGCGCTGCGCGTGTCGGGAGCCTATCCTGAACCGGGAGGCAGACGGATCCTGTTCATCAGCGAGGACGATGGCTGGGCCCATCTTTACATGTACTGTCGCGACGGCAAGTCCACCGAGCAAATGACCTTCGGCGAGTGCGAGGACTTCGGATACATGGGTGATGAACCGGCGTGGGCGCCCGGCGGACGCTACGTCGCGTATTCGTCGAATCGCAACTGCAGCGGTCAGAGGCAGCTGTGGATCCTGGATGCAGATGAAAAATGCAGCCAGCAGCTGACAGAGATTCCCGGCACCAGCGCCTCACCCAAATGGTCACCCGATGGGTCAGTTTTGGCCTTCCTTCACTGCGGTCCCCACCGAAGCGCCGATATCTGGACCCTTCCGGTGAAGATGGAGGGCTCCGCCGGCTTCTCTGCGATCGGCGAGGGCCCAAAGACCTGCCAGCTGATACAGACCATGCCCGAAAGCTGGACCCCCGACAAGTGCATTGTACCCGAGGAGGTCGTCTTTGAGGGTGCCGGGAGGTGGGACATCTGCGGCTATCTGATCGCCCCACCGGGCTGTGCAGAACAGGCGAAGAGGCACCCCGCCCTGGTATGGGTTCACGGTGGACCCGTCCGGCAGATGCGCTATGGTTTTCATCCCATGCGCTCCTACGCCCTCTTCTATGCCTATTCGCAGTATCTGGCCCACCAGGGATATGTCTCCTTGCTGGTGAACTTCCGCGGGGGCATCGGTTACGGTCGCGAGTTCCGCAATGGAATATACGGCAAAATGGCCGTTGACGACGTCGGCGATGTGGTGGCGGGGGGCCGGTTCCTGAAGGCTCTCCCCTACGTCGACGAGGACCGGGTGGGCGTCTGGGGTCTGAGCTACGGTGGCTACATGACCCTGACGGCTCTGACCAAGTACCCGGAGGAGTTCGCAATGGGGATCAACATTGCAGGGATCTGGGACTTCGCCCAGTGGGCACACTGGATCCAGGGGCGCCACGGTCGTCTGGGTGGCGGATTCGAGATCTACTTCAAGGGTTCCCCCGAGGAGAGTCCGGAGCTGTATCGGATCGGCTCACCCTGCAGCTTCAAGGACAATCTGAAACGTCCCCTGATCAATTTCCACGGGACGGCTGATGCCAACGTGGACTTCGCGCAGATGGACCGCATCGTCAAGGACTGCCTCGCCCTGGGCAGCGAGTATGAGGCGTACTACTATCCCGATGAGGCTCACACCTTCACCCACCGGCGGACCTGGCGAGATGCCTTCGCCAAGATCGAACGGGAGCTGGACCGGTACCTGAAGGCCTGA
>PWUB01000037.1 GCA_003563755.1 Clostridia bacterium | reverse complement strand
GAACCCTGGACGAGGCGTGACGGGCTGGGCGAGTCTACGCAACAAGACGAAGCCCCATATTGGCCGAAGGTCCGTTGCGTAAACAGGGCGGGTGTGCGGGGAGAGTATTCATCCTTACCCGGGGAGGCCTGTCGACCACGTCAGTGGGAGCTGATAACCCGCACCAGAAAGCGCGGCTGAGGTGACAGGAATCACCAGACGTCATAGTAGGCGGGGGAGTGTTCCTTGCCGAAGGACCGAACACGTTCGAGAGGACGGTCCCAGTGAGTTCGAGGGATGCACACAGACGACAGAAAACTCTGTTGGGAGCCGACCGTCGGGAGGAGGCGGTGAATCCGTCGTGGCCCGGCGGCGGGTCGCGTGCAACCCCGGCACGATCTGCAGACCATCCCGCGAAGAGGTCAATACTATATGACCTATCGTCAACGAACATGAACCGCCGGATGCGGACCCGCATGTCCGGTGGTGGGGGGAGGGACGGCGGGGGCGACCCCGCCTCCCACCGGATTTATTACCATTGACCCTGTTCACTGACCGCCAGAGTTTTTTCATTCCGACCTTCATACTCCCTCGTATCTCCAAACAATACCGCCTCAAGCTTGTCAGCAGAAGGCCAAAACGAGGAAGGTCGAGGATGAGTTCTACCTCCGGACCTCGCTGTGGGACCCGGAACTCGAGACCGCTCACTTCGGAATAGCGGAGGTCGCATTCGACAGGGGAACGAGAAGCTCACGGGCAGCCCCGTTCCGGCGAGCTGCCCACGGTGGATGGATCATCCCTCCCCGTCCATGAGGCGAATGATGAACTCGACGAGCAGACCGGCCGCCACGGAGGCATCCTCGGTGTGCAGATAGTGGTTGGCGCTTTCGTCAAACAGTATGTTGGCGGAGGAGGGCATCTCATCATCTCCCGCCCAGAAGGTGAGGGTTATGGGAAACCGCGGCAGGAAGAACAGGGTCGCGCCCACGTCCCCGATGTCCATGGGGCTGCCCCCCAGCTGTCGGCAAACCTGCTCGATCTCCCCGAGGTTGTCCATGCGTACCACCCTGGCCAGACGGTTCACCGTGTTGGAGTAGAAGGCCTGGTGATAAGCCACCCCTCCGTCCAGCTCGCGGAAGGCGATAAGACTCTCCGTCAGGGGAGCCCCGTCGGCCCTGGACAGGTAGTTCAGCGCTATCAGCTTCCACTGCCACGGCGGCCGTTGACCTGATCCTCGGAACGTCACGTCTCCGACCGGGTATTCGATCTCCAGAACCTGATTCAGGGTGGTCAGGGTGATCGTGGATGTCTCGGCATGGTATTCGGCACCGGCGTTGACTGCCATCTGTTCCGGGTCCTTCCCGAAGAATGCTCGAAGGCTCTCATCCAGGGCGGCCTGGTAGGGTCCGGGATCCTGTTGATCTGTAATGTGGGGCAGAATGATTATCTCTCCTCTCTCGAGTTCCGGCGGACCCGGCCCTGGACAGGACCGGGGTCTCCGGGTTGCCGGGGTGCTCCGAGCTGCACCAGCATGTCCCTTCGGGCAGTGTGAGGAACGCCTGCCTGTCCGGGCATTCTGCATATTCCGGCGAATTCGGCCTGGTGGTCCGGTTCAAATCGGCCACCCGGTTCCGTGGTCCTCGGAGCGAAGCGACGCTCAGTCTTTCAGCTGTCTTATGTCTTTGACATTCGTTCGGGAATCACCTTCCTCATGGATTCTCCTTTCATGATCAATCGATGGCTGCACTGGACGAGTCGATCCAGGATGGCATCGGCCACAGTGGGGTCCGCCAGGGCGACATGCCATTTCTATACTGGCAGCTGGCTGACCACCAGGGTGGAGCGCAGCATGCTCCGGGCATCGATCACCTCCAGACCGTCTCTTGGGTTATCATGTAGTCAGACTCCTTCCGTATCGTAGCACGACGCTCCACGCAGGTTCTCGTGCGGGATCGGTGGGAGTTCGGGCCGCGGCTGCAGCGGGACCTGATCCAGTCCATGCTTGAGGATGGACTGGAGGTTGCGGTAGGTACACCGACCCAACGCCAGGGCCCGTTCGGCTGCGGCCTCCACACGAGCGTGAGGGTAGCTCTGCGTAAGGCGCAGGATGCCCATGCACGTTCGGAACTCCTGCTGAGGATGGGGTCGGCTTTGCAGGATGCTCTGCACCAACTTACCGGTCCTGGGGGCCCACTGCAGCGGCCTGGTCGATGAGCCGGGCAGGAGTGCGTCTGGCCCATTTTTGATGATCCATGGGCATGTGGGCGTCATCGGTGCTGAAAAACCCACGTCTTTTGAGTCGTCGGTGACTGGCCACGCGCCGTCCCCGGTGCAGGGCCTCGATGGTGCCGCCGGTGATTCGTACCTCCACCGTCTGGCGCACCAGGCTGTACGGGACACTGTAGTAGTTGCGGTGGACCTCGATATGATAGTCGATGTTGATCTTGGCGTGTTTGTAGGTGGCAAACTGGTAGCGCTGAGCCGGTGAGGGGCCGACGGCAGGTCGATCCAGGGGCTCGAACCAGGAGCGACGCGAGCCCTCCAGCTTCCGAAAGAGGCGCTCATTCTGAGCCCGAAGAAGGCCGCGCATGAAGGTGGCCGGATTATTACTCTGGCATCACCGGCCGATTTGAACCGGAATGGGTGGCCGATTTCATGCGGAATATACACGGGGGATTATCGACAAGCCCTGGCGAACTCGTAACGGGAGGCGAGGGTTTCATCCCGCCCGTCCGGAGCGCGGGTGCAGCCCGCGGGACGATCGAGGCGATGCTGGCGGCAACGGGGAATGCACGACGACAGAGCCGACCCGAAAGACCCCCCGGAGTGGGGAAACCGGTATTGCGGAAGGATGGCGATGATCCGTGTTCGACACAGTCATACAGAACGTCGGCATTCATGATGGTTCAGGCAACCCGTGGTTCGTGGGGCATGTGGGGATAACGGGAAAGAAGATATCGGCGGTATGGCGTTCTCCCTCTGAAGAAGTGCGGGCCGGGGAGATCATAGACGGTTCCGGTCTGGCCCTGTGTCCCGGAGTGATCGATGTTCACGGACACACCGATTTCAGCATTCTGAGTCATCCGGGAGCCCGGAATCTCATTTCTCAGGGGATCACCACGCAGGGAGTCGGACAGTGCGGGTTTTCCATGTACGCCTTCTCGGATGAGTATGCTCCACAGGTTAGGAGGACCATTGAGTCGGTCACCTCGGGAGCGCTCCTGGAAGACGAGGACGTGGACTGGCGAACTCTGCGGCAGTGGCGGGAAAAGGTGGAAGACAGAGGGGCTTCGCTCAACCTGGCCCCGTATGTTGGCCATAATGTTGTTCGGTGTAGCGTCATGGGGGAAGACGGGGACCGCAGAGTGAATCCGACGGACCGGGAAATGCATCAGATGAAGGAGCTCCTGCGTCAGGGCCTGGAGGATGGGGCTTTCGGTCTGTCTACCGGTCTCCGCTATCCGTACGGGAGAAACGCCCACACCGATGAGGTGGTGGAACTGTGCGAGGTGGTCGCCGGATACGGTGGCATCCACATATCCCACATGCGCAGCGAAGAGGAGTACCTGCTTCCCTCGGTACGCGAGCTGATCGAGATCAGCGAGACAGCGGGAGTACCAGGCTGCGCCACCCACCACAAGGCCATGTTTTTCGAAAACTGGGGAACGCCGGTCGCATCCCTCCGACTGCTGGAAGAGGCCAGGGAGCGCGGCGTGGACGTTCTGTGCGATCTTTACCCGTGGACGTACGCGCGCGAGGTAAACCTGGGCACCTGGTTCGGCGGCCATCTGCTGGATGACGGGGAACGAGCCAGCCAGCAGCGGGAGAGCCTGCTGGGCACGCTCCAGGATGAGGAGGACTGGCGGAGGATCAAGGAGCAGCTGATACATCAACACCGTCAGGTACGGGAGGAGAACTGCAAGCGCCAGGAGGAACTGTGGAGGCGGGGAGTATACGTCCCTGACATCTGGGATCCGGCGCGTTTTGACTGCGTGATGCGCTCCCCGAGCCGTCCGGATCTGATCGGATACAACTTCTCCGAGGTGGCCCGCGCCCTCAACGTCGATGATCACTGGGAAG
>PWUB01000140.1 GCA_003563755.1 Clostridia bacterium | reverse complement strand
CGGGGGCCGTCACCGTTACCACCGGCACGGTGCGTCCCTCATAGCTTTCTCCCATGGAGTCCAGACCTACCAGTTCCGGGTATCGATCGGCTATGCTCTTGAGCGCCTCCATCAGTTGCTCGTACTTGTAGTAAGTGTTGAATCGAATGTCTCCCACCTGCACAGCTCCTCGCTCCTTCCCCCATCGAAACTATACACTCCTACATATTCCTCACCCGTCGACACAGGCCTTCTCGGTGGGAGGATGAGACCATCAAGGATCGAGGCCACAGCTAGAGTCTTAGGCGTAGGGGTGTAAATCCGGTCCTGTCCTGTAGGCTACTGGGTCAGGGGCGGACCCGGTGGTGGCTGAAGCAAGAAGAGCAACCCCGTAAACCTCCAGGGTAGAGAGTGAGAGACAGACCACCTGGAGGTCAAACACGATTGCTCGTACTGAATACGTACCCCGGGAGGTCCTCGGATCCCTGCTTGATGCGATGTAAGACACCAACAATGTTGATGCTCTCAGGGAAACCGCCACTGGCCGATCCGGGAGCTGATCGAGTGGCTATACATTTGAGCGGAAGCATGGACAGCGCTATTGCCTCCGACGAACATGATTGGGTTCGGCAACAAGCGCCCGAGAGCATCTGCCGTTGCGAACCAATGGACACCCTTCAATCGAGCAGCAGATTGTTTAGTGCGGCGAAAACGATTGTAAGTGCATCCCATGTATTCTATAGTAGTACAAAGACGGATGAGGACTCCGCAGCGGGTCCTCATTCTGGTTACTGACTACGCGCCATCTGCACGACTGGAGCGGATTTGATGCGCAGTCTACGAAAACAGTACACGACCCTCGTCACCCTTCTGACGTCCGCCTTTGCCACGGTCCTCAGCACCAGCATGGTCCGCATCGCCGCGCCCTACATCCAGCAAGCCTTCAGCCTGCGGTACGCAGACCTGACCTGGATACACAATGCCTACCAGATTTCCTACGCCGTTCTCATGCCGGTGTTCGGGCAGCTTGGCGACCGCCACGGGCGCCGGAGGATCCTGCTCTTCGGTCTGGCTGTCTTTGGTGCGGGATCGGTTCTCTGCGGTCTGGCCTGGGACCTCGTCTCCATGAGCATCTTCAGGCTCATCCAGGGAGTGGGTGCCGCTGCCATCTTCCCCAACGCACTGGTCCTGGCCACGGGTGCCTTTCCCTCCGAGCACCGCGGCAAGGCGATGGGTATATGGGCCATGGGAATATCCCTCGGCTCGGTCACGGGACCGACCCTCGGGGGCGTGGTCATCGATCTCATGGGCTGGCGTTCCGTGTTTTTCATCAACATCTTCTTCATCGTGGTCTCCCTCGTGTGCATTCTCCTCTTGGTCCGGGCGGAGGACCCCGAGAAGGATGCGTCGGGGGAGTTCGACTACTGGGGCACGGTGATCTTGGCAGTGATGATAGTTTCCCTGGTCACCTCCATGGTGAACGGGCCCGAGACGGGATGGATGAGTTTCGGTGTCATAGCAACGGTGGCCATGGTACTGGTTTCGATCCCTCTTTTCTTCAGGTTGGAACGGGTACACTCTAACCCCCTGATCCACCCCGACCTGTTCGGCAACCGGGTGTTCATGACGGGTGTCCTCTGCGGCGGTGTGCACCTTGTGGCCATACAGGGCACCAACTTCCTCATGCCCCTCTTTCTGTCCCAGGTCCACGGAATGCACGCCCTGGCCATCGGCCTGCTGATGCTTCCACAGGCGGCCGTCCGGTTCGTGGTGTCACCCCTGGCGGGCAGCATGGCCGACCGTTTCGGCAACCGGGTTCCCGTTACCCTCGGCCTGATCATCAGAACAGCTGCCATGGCATCCCTCGCCCTGCTGTCGGCAGAGTCAACCCCCCTGCACATAGCTGCATGCCTCCTGCTGGACGGAACGGGAGCAGCCCTCATCTGGGCACCCAGCCTGAATGCATCCATAGAGTCCTGCCCACCGAGCATGGCGGGTTCCGCGGCGGGAGTCTTCAATATGCTGAGGTTCGTGATGGGTGTGATCGGTACAGTCAGCGTGGGCGTTGTACTCGATATGTTCTTCGTCGCGGTCCCGGGCGCCGGTCCCGTTCCCGGGTTCATGCATGCATACCTGGCCCTCGGTACTCTCACCGCGATCGGTCTCACCCAGGTGAGACACCTCGAGCAAGAGGATAAAGCAGCCCCGGACCACGCACGTTCCGATTCAGAGCCTGGATCCGACGAGTGATCGCCGTGGTAGTCCCCAGGGGGATTCTACTCTATGGCGGGCAGATCCTCATCAACCCCGAGGAGCTCGGGGAGGGTGACGAGGGAATACCCTCGTTCTTTCAGGGTGGTGATTATCTCTGCAAGTGCCTGCATGGCGTAACGCAAGTCGGGCCCGTCCGAGGTGTGAAGAAGTACGATGGCCCCCTCATAGGAGTAGTCCACCACCCGCCTCACTATCTCCTCCGCGCTGCCCACATCCGGGTGCCAGTCCTCGGGATCCACCGACCAGTTGACGGTGACCATGCCCCGGTCCGCCAGGTAGTCGATCTGCGAATCGGTGATCTCTCCGTAGGGCGGTCTGAACAGGGCGGGCTCGGAGCCGAGCTGGTCCGCGAAGATCTCCTGGGTGGGCCGGACCTGGTTTTCGTAAGCGTACTGGGAAGACATTCCCCCCATCCGGGAGTGATCGAGAGAGTGGTTGCCCACGGCATGCCCCTCATCGACGATGCGCTGCACGAGTTCGGGCCATTTCAGCATGTTGTTACCCAGGAGGAAGAAAGTCCCAGGAACCTCGTGTTCCTTCAGAATATCGAGAACCTGCGGAGTGTAAGTGGGCTCCGGACCATCATCGAAGGTCAGCGCCACCTGCCGCCCCTCCGGGGACCCCTCGGTGTAGAATCGGCCCTCCATCCACCGAGCCCTCGCGTGAGGCAGCTGCCACATGAAGCTCGAGTTGGCCAGGTCATAGAAGGCTTTTTGTCCGTCAGCATCCTCAAGCTCGACATACCTCGAGTTGACCCATTCCAGGCTGGGTGTATCAGCCAGCTCCGTGATCCCGAGGGGGATCCTGGCGTCGGCGATCACCCGGTTCTCGTAAAAGCAGTACACCATCAGATGTTTGTCAGAATAGCTGTCGGCCACCTGGTGGGCCTGCAGGGCCGAGCTTTCGCCGTCCATGGTGAGAATCTGCTCGGCGGTGCGGTCATCGTTCACCCCGGTCGGATGCGGCAGTTCCAGGGGAACGGTCGCGATGAAGGCCAGGCGACCGTATCCGGGGCAGAAGGCGACGGATCCCAGCCCGGGAGCCGCTACCATCCTCCGGTGCCCGGGATCGATCGTCACCGTGTTACCCGCCCGGGTGTCATAGTACACGTAACTCTCTCCGAGGACGCTGCGGGCGAGGTCCGGTGTGCGGATCGTGAGTCCGTCACCGGTGCTCATCCACAGGGCTCCGTCGGATTTGCGCCACAGGATACCAGATCCGGCGTCGATCTCGACGGGCAGAAGCTCTCGCCGCACCATGTCATACAGCATGGTGCCAGGCTGGAGCCCCTCACCTCCGCGGAAGCTGCGGAAGTACCTGCCACAAGGGCAGCTCTGCAGCCCACCGGTGTGCAGGAGCAGGGCCCCGGGGAGAATCGATCTCTCCTCGAGCCTGCCGTCTGAAGCCAGGAAGTAGAGGTATTCGCGTAGGTCCGTCCCGGTTCCTCCGAACACGTATGCCCCCCCTATTTCGTACAGAGACCAGTGTGCGGGACCGACAGCCGCGGGGTCGGCCGTGGAAACGGAGGAGTCCCGGATCTCCAGTGACAGGCTGTCAAAGGCCTGCACGCCCACGATCTCCACGAGATCACCATCCCCGGCCCAGACCCGCACCAGGCCCCGGCCGGCATCGGTGTGAACGACCTCGAAGGTGTAGGTATCAAGACCGTGTTCGCGGTGCAGTACCACGGTCTCCCCGTCCGGCAGGGAGCCCGTGACCAGGGTGAGAAGTTCAACCAGGGGTTGGGGAAGCTGAACTCGACGGATCCACCATGAGCCGTTCTCGTATACCAGCTGAACCCTCATCTCCGATACTTCCT
>PWUB01000161.1 GCA_003563755.1 Clostridia bacterium | reverse complement strand
CCTGTTCTATTCCCGGCGGGGGCCCCATCACCTGTATCCCCGAGAAAGTGTACCCGTCAGGAAGGTACGTGGGGAGAATGATAGTAAACGGTACTTCGTCTTGAGCTGCTTTAACTTCATCATTGTCAGGTAGAGACGAGGCGACAGAAGAACCACACCCACCAAACATCAGCGTGATCAAGCAGTAGATTGCAATCATCCGGAGATGTCGCATTGTTGACTCGACTCCTTCCGTTTATCTAATCTGTTTGATCACATCACCATCTTCAAGGCTCACGATGGTTCTACCTGCTTCATGTGGTCATTCCGACGAATTCGTCCCCACCCAAGCCGATTGAAGACCGACCATTGATCCGACGGAGTTCGCCCAGCATTCCACTGAGATGTGTCCAGGTCAGTTGATGTTATGCCCTGTCGTTATCGTCAGTCGTGGTTGTAGTGTGCCTATCCTGTGGGCTCGATGGACCAACCGATCAAGGCGGCATCAGCCATAGTGGGTTCATGTACGTTGACGAAGTAGTAGGTAGCGGTCGGTCAGGAACAACAGGTCTTGTTTGCGCCAGTAGTCGAGGTCGAGAATGGAGTTGAGCGAAGCTCCTGCCATGAACCAGGGGCCTCGCCGCCTGTTGGCCGTAAGGTGGATCTTCAAGTCAGGTACGCCGAGGTCCCGCAGCTTGCGCCACCGGGTGTGAACCCGCTTTTAATTGCCCATACACAGGCACGCAGGCGGCGGCTCAGCCATTGATCCAGATCCCCCAGGGACCCTTCATGTCGGCGATGGAGGAGTACGCAAGCCGTCCGCGGTTGTACTCGTTCAGTCTGCGTATTCTCTCCCGCAGGCTTACCCCCAGCATTCGCCCATGCCGGGCACACCAGAAGCGACCGCAGGCTAGATCCTCCTGTCAGCGTCAACAGATGACCCAGAGCACATATCAACAGCCGTCTTGTGACGAGCCTGACCGCAGACTCCAGCGGTCGCCGCATCTGTATCGAAACCACCACGGAAACCAGTATAGGTGTAGCAGTCCGACGCCGGTGACAGCCATGTGTGGACGCCAGATGAAGCATTCACCAGGGTCCTCCTATCCACTACAGTTATCCGGAGGCACCGCACCGTGGCACCCGGTACTGAGCGGTGTTGCCATCCCGAGCACGGCCTCCGAATGTGGCCCGCCTGCTAATTGACTCAGCCTGCTGCTGCACGTTATGCTGTTCACATATTACTACGCTATCCGTAGTTCCCAGTCGGTGATCGTTGATCAGCAACGTGGCTCATCTGAGTCGATCCAGGGGACTGTCTGTGGATGGTATATGGGAAAGGAGACCCCTTCATATGAGTCGAGCAGAATCCACGAAGGAGCAGGCACGGGAAGAAGTGCAGACCCTCTACAAGACCTCGTTTGATCGGGTGATAAGCAGACTTCCAGATCACGTGCTCATGGAGATGGGGGAGGTAGTGAGGACCACGGAGCCCGCGATTAAGAACTTCAACAACCCTCGCAACAGGGAATTCTACAAGAACCGCGGCAAGACCGAGGTCGCCCTGGTGCGGATATGGTCGGTAGGATCAGCGCGTAACTGCCAGGCCATGCTGGAGGTTCTCAAGAAGTACCGTGAGGAGCAGAAGACCAAGCAGTGGTGGAAATTCTGGGACAGGTAGACTATCTGCACCGATCTGGCTCTCGCTGCAATCAGGTGGGTGTCAGCACGCCGAACCCATAATTCCTGCAGTGGCTCCCAGACCAGAATCGGCGATATTGGTGAGCATTCGTGCGCTCAAGAGAAATGTATTGCCAGCTAGTGCAGACCTATCCACTTCTGTTTCTCCGCTCTGTTCACACTTTGTTCACACTTAGGGCAAAGATGTGTAACCTCCGTGGTCTATGCTGAGGTTGCTGAGACTGTGCGTACCCACGGAAGGAGTGGAATCCGATGGTCAAAAACCATGGTGCCCTTGCACTGATAGCGATACTGATCCTGGCCACCGCAGGCTGCGCCGCACTCCTGGAGGCCCAGGAAACCAGCGAAGCACCGGATGTGACCCCGGACCCACCATCTGACGATGCCGAGGTGATACTGTATTTCGCAGATCACCAGGCTCAGCACGTGGTTCCCGAACTCCGCAGGGTGCGGCGGGTGGGAGACGAGCCCCTGGCCCGGACGGTGGTACGGGAACTCATCACCGGTCCGGAGGATCCCCATCTCTTCCATGCCCTGCCCGCGGATACTTCCATCATCTCCGCCGAGATCGTGGAGGACATCGTCTATGTGAACCTCTCCGAGCACATGAAGCAAATCTACGGCTCCGCTGGAGAGATGATGGCGGTGGGATCCCTGGTGTATTCGCTGACCGAACTGGCGGATGTGCAGCGCGTGCAGATCCTGATAGAGGGCAGAAAGACAGAGACCCTGAGCGGCCACGTATACGTGCAGGAGCCCCTGGACCGGGGCGAGGTTCTCACCCACCCCATATTCCTCGACGAGGACAGGGCTGCATGGCTGCAGGAACAGGCGGATCTCGGAGAGCAAGTCTTCAGGACCGATCCCCTGGAGGTAGCGCGCTTTGACGGCCGCATGGTCGGACTCACCGGATCCGAGCACTACCACCTGATGGAGGTCGATGAGCAGGCCGGTACCGCCCATGTCCTGGTCGAAAGGGACAATGAGCAGTACCTGCTTGAGCTCGGCCAGCCCGCCGATGGAGGTGAGGGCGGGATCTGGATGATCAGATCCGTGACACAGGTGTACGACATAGACATCACTATGGAGCCCGGGACAGAGCCACTGATGATGTCGGTGGATCAGATGACGGACGGCATCCTCCTGGTCGGTCCCAACTCCCCCGATCTGCAGCCGGCACCCGAAGAGATTGTCGCATTCCTGCAAGAGAGAGCATCCACTCATGGCTGGAGTAACTACCAGCTGGTGCTTTCGCACCTGCTCACCCCCCTGGATAACTACGCACACTACCTGGTCTTCACCGAATACGAAGACGACGGTGGGCCCCGGATGGAAGCAGGTATCATCGGGATCTACCTGTCCGGGAGTAGGGCTGGCACCGTTGGCTATCGCGCCGATACCTACAGCCCCGGTCTGAGAAGCTTTGCGCATCGTGATGAACCCGTACAGATAGGCAGCTTGATTCACAAGATCAAGTACACTCCCGGGGGGATGTACGATATCCTATTCGGCGCAGTGACCGATCCGGACGTGCATCGAGTTGATCTTCGCTTCGCCTACGGGCCCCACCTTGGTGATAAAATACGGCATGAGAGGGGCGAGTCACCGCTGGGTCGTTTCTCGTGGCAGCTGGATGCCGACGAATGCCCATACTTCCTGCTGGTCCTCACCGAGACCCACTCATGGGAGTCCGCGCCGGTCCGGGGATTCCCTTACGGAGACATCATGCTGACGAACTGGAATGCTTTCGATGACAGTGGTGAGGAAATATCGGCCTGGGCACACGGCCTGTGGGCGGATTAGAGTAGATTCTGAAACTCGCCTCTATACAGGATACCGGCAGCGCCGTTCGGAAGGCTCCGGGACGCACATCGGTCACAGGCGAGGAAGGGTCCTCACCGGGGCGGCGAAGTATCAGGAGGACGATCGATCCTTCCCCACCGGGATCCTTGCCACTCTCAAAGCCCGCCATCTTGTATATGCCAATTATCTCGGGCTAGCAGCGTTCGAGAGGAGGTGCAAGAGTGAGAAAACACCTTCCCTGGCTCATTGGAGCCCTGCTGGTCGGGGTCACCTTATTCTTAGGATCGGTCCTTACTCGGGGCCCTCAGATGGCTGATCCTGTCATTTTTGGCGTGAACAACCTGGACCCGGATCCGGATGACGAAAACGTCCTGCCCCAGGATCTCTCTGAGAAGATGTTCAGAAAGTCCACCGTGTCCGGCTCCAACTGGAAGGTACAGAGCTCCATGCATCTCGGCCAGCACGAGGCTTACACCAGGCTGCCTGAGATCGAAGACGAGATCCACGACCCCTATCTCGCCCTCGGAACCTATGAGCGGGATCTCGACGGTGTCACCGTCATCGCCGCCGGTATTGCCTCCCTGCGCTCCGATGCCGGG
>PWUB01000017.1 GCA_003563755.1 Clostridia bacterium | reverse complement strand
CCAGTCCCCTCTCACCGTCGGAGGCCAGGCATACCTCGAAGCCCTCCCGCTCCAGGTAAAGGCGGATCAGCTCCGCGATGCTGCGCTCATCTTCAATGACCAAGATGCAGCTGCTTTCCTGCGTCATCCCCATCCTCCCCATGCTCCTTGCTCACGAGAACATCTCTCGGATCTTCTCGATATCTGGGCCGTAAAGGTCCAGGGCGAGCATCAGCTTTATTCTGGCCTTGGGACCGTTCAGATCACCGGCGGTGATGACCTTGCCCCTCGAAAACCCCGATGCTGTTCCACCGAACGTGCATCGCGACGTCACCACCACTATCATGCCCGCTCCCGCCGTCTTTTCAAGTCCCTCGCGCAGGCCCGGAGCTACAGCGCCCCTGCCCGCGCCCTCCACCACCAATGCACGGTACCCGGCACAGAAGAGGGCATCTGCCAGGTCTCCCTCCGATCCCATTGCTGCCGTGACCAGGGGTATCGGTTCGTCCATGGACTTCGGCCGGGGGAACACGCGAGGGCGCTCGAATGAGCGGTGGTATCGGACATTGTTCCACTGGTCAATCACGCCTACGGGTCCCAACTCGGACGTGAAGGTATCCGTGGCCCAGCTGTGAAGCTTCGTCACCTCTGCGCCGACATGTATCCTGTCATTCAGCAGCACCAGCGGGCCTCGTCCCCGGGAAGCCTCGTTTCCCGCTACGACCAGGGAGGCGACGAGATTGCGGGGACCGTCGGCTCCGGGGGAGCCGGCTGACCGCATGGCACCGGTGAGCACGAGGGGCTCGTCGTACCGCCAGAGCAGCGATAGCAGGTACGCCGTCTCCTCGAGGATGTCTGTGCCGTGGGTGACGACCAGTCCCTCGGCTCCGCGCTTCAACTCATCCTCTAGGTATGCGAGGAGGTCCAACACGTGGCGAGGGGACAGGGCGCTGGAAGGGAGGTTGCAGAAGTCGTGCCACCCGACCTCGAGATCCAGATCGGCTGCTTGCGAAACCAGCTCCTCGAGATCGCGTGCCGTGAGGCGTTTTCCCTTCCCCCGATCGGCGGGGGTGGCTATGGTCCCGCCGGTGGCAACCACGGTGATGTTCCTTGTTTTCGTCATCGTGCGTCCTCCTTCTTTCGGATCCACCACTCAATGAGTTCGCCACGCGATGATCGGGTTCCTCCGGCCTGCACAGCTGCGGACACGGGTTAGTTGACATAAGATGAAGCGTGTTGCATCGGGGATAGATGAAAACCCCGTCGGATGCAAGTGCATTCATTCGATATACATTGCCGTATCGCAGGCCATAGATAGGAGGCGGCACGAGTGAGTTCCCGTGAATCCGATCTCATCGGCACACCTTTCAGGTGCCGATGCAATAAACTGCTGCTCACCATGAAAGATGATGCTGTTATAATCAAGTGCGGACGGTGCAAGAGGTACATGGTCATACAGACGGCCGGTATCCTCTCTGCCAGTGTTCACGGCGGCGATGAAGCCGAACTCCGGAGCTTCCTCGAGACAACTGAAGGCGGGAGCGCGCACCCCGACTGAGGGCGAGCACATGTCATTGTTCGTCAGTGTTCTCCGCGAGGTCGGCGAGTTCGCCCGGATCGAAAGCATAGGTCTGCCCGCAGAACTCACACTTTATCTTTCTCACCCCCTCACCGTCAGTGAGGAAGCGTCCGTCCTCCGTTGCCACCAGGAGATCAGCAGCCTTCTGGCGGCTACATTCACAGCAGAGACGCAGCTCCTCGCTGGCGGTGAGGCGCATGAAGGTGTCCCCGGCCACCCGCGTGATGAGGTCATGTGCCCCGGCACCTTCCACTATGAGGTGACTCACCGATTCCAGCTCCTCACACCGCCGTGCGATGTCTGCGATGGCCTGTGAGATCCGCTCCCGTGTGTCGTCGCCCACAGCGGGCAGGTGCTGCACCAGGAATCCTCCTGAGGCCATCACGGCCCCCCCGGAACCGACCAGCACTCCGAGTCCAACGGCGGAGGGCATCTGTTCGGAGATCGTCAGGTAGTAACTGAGATCCCTGGCGATCTCACCGTCGACCATGGGTGCTGATCCGGAATATGGTTCCCGCAGTCCGAGGTCGTAGGCCACAGATAGGTAACCGTCGCTCCCTACCACCCCGGCCACATCCAGCTTGCCCTGGGGTGTGGGCGGCACGTCGACCTCGGGATGCTGCAGGTAGCCCCTCACATCCCCCCGCGCGCTGCAGGTGCAGATGATGGTTCCTGCCGGCCCGCCGCCCGTTATGCGGAGGGTCAGCGAACTGCCTTCCCCCTTCAGAGCCGACCCCAGAAGGGCCGCTGCAGTGAGGGTGCGGCCCAGGGCCGCCGTGGTGGTCGGCGTGCAGCGGTGGCGGGCGGTGGCCTCCGAGACCAGGTCCGTGGTGACAGCCGCCGTCGCCCGCAGACCCAGTTCATCGTTGAGATACCGTACTCTCTCGTCGGTCATGATTCCTCCCTCGGCAGTATCCATGATAGTCATATGCACCCCGCTTTTCCAGTCCTTCGTCTTGCGGAGCAACGGCCTTGGCGAGATACTAGGAGGGGGGTGCGGAGGAACGCTATGAACGTGAGACGATGGAGCAGACTGTCGCGATACGCGCAGGAGCAGCACCTTGATGCCCTCTACATAAGCGATCCGGATGATGTCAGGTACCTCTCCGGATTCGGGACCGGGCAGCTTTTGATCATAGGGGCGGACGAGAGGCACCTGCTCGTGCCTGCCACGGATGCCGAGGAGGCCAGGGCGTCGGTCGTGGGGTGCCAGGTATTGGTGGCGGAGGGCGACAGGGTCTTCGATGAGGTGACGGCGATCCTCAGGCGGGTTTCCCCTGACCGCTTGGGATACAGTCCCCCGCTTTCACACGACGCTTTCCTGCGGCTCGAGCGCCTGGCGCACCAGCGCCAGCTCTGTCGCCAGCTGGTGGTCATGCGCGGCCTGGGTAGGTGGCTGCGAGGGGTCAAGGATGAGCGAATGCTGGATGAGATCTGCCGCTGCTGCCGGGTCGTGGACCGCGTCTTCTCGAGGATCCTGCAGGTCACCGAACCAGGCATCACCGAGCTCGATCTGGCTGCGGAGATAGAGTGGATGCTGCGGAAGGCGGGCGCGGAGGATCGTGCCTTTCCCACCCTGGTGGCATCCGGATTTCGCTCCGCCTTCCCTCACGCTGCGCCTACCAGGCGGCGGCTTCACCCCGGTGATCTGGTACTCGTGGACTTCGGTGCGCGCATCGGTGACGGCACCTCTGATCTCAGCCGGACCCTCGTGCTCGGTGAGGCCGACCCCGAGCAGCAGCAGGTCCATGAGAGTGTCCTGCGGGCCCAGGAGGCAGCGATCGCGGATCTGGTGCCCGGCCGGACCGGCGAGCATATCCACCGGGTGGCCGAGAGGGTGATCGCTGCCGCAGGGTACGGGGCGTACCTGGTACACGGTACGGGTCACTCCATCGGTGGAGGTCCGGATCTCACCACCGACGAGGTTGAGCCCCTCGTCGCCGGCAACGTGGTTACCGTCGAACCCGGAGTATACATTCGGGGTTGGGGAGGAGTGCGAATCGAGGATGTGGTGCTTGTCACCGAGGACGGCGGCCAGGTTCTGACATCCTCCTCCCGTCGGCTCATCGAAGTGTGAGCTGCAATACCGACTCGGCAGGACGTACTCGGAAAGACATGCTGCCCCGCCGGGCCTTTCGGGCGACATCACGTTCAGTCCGACGCCACGGTGAAGGGCTGCCACCACCGTTCATCTCTCGGGGCCCATTCGAAGACCTCTCTGAAGAAGCGGGATCGATCCGCGTCGACATATGGATCATACATCTCGAGGGCCTGCAGGACCGCATCACCGCTGAGCAGCCGGGGTGCCCTGGGGAAGCTGGATAACCAGTCGATGTGCACGTCTGCGTGGGGGAAGGTGACGACCGTCCAGTAGTGGTTGTAGGCTCCATCGTATCGAGGATCGCCTGCTGCGATCCTCGCCGGGTATCCACGCCTGATGAGATACTCCGTTCCACCGTAAGCTATCATGGCACACGGTCCGTTGACAGTTGAACACATGAAGTCGCAGATCCTGTCCAGGGCAGCCTTCAGTAGACGCGCCACCTCCTGCTGAAGGGTATCCTCATCAAGAGCTTCGGCCGACGGATGCTCCGGCCAGTATACTCCGAAGAACCTGGCGAACTCCGACACTACATCCGCCGGCTGGAGGAACGGTCGCGCCACCGGTACCAGCCGCTTGTTGCGTCCCATGTACAGGCTGTGAAGGACCGGAGCAGCCTCGGCCCCGGGACCCTCGATGAGGGTCAGCAGTGGCCAGTGTCGCCGCTCTTGCAGGATCAGGCGCGCAGCAGATGCGCGCAGCGATATTGGGACCTCGGCTCTCCTTCTCCCGAGCATCGCATTCACCCTGCTCGTCAGCCGCTGTGTGCGGGTCATCCTCTCCACCATGAGCCCTTGCACCTCCTGTCGCGGCACGTAGCCAAGAAAGAGGCCGCAGGCGTCCGCCTGGTCCGCCAGGGCGCACGCCAACAGGGCACCTGGGCCGAAACCACCCACCACCGTTTCCCCCTGCACGAGAGGTGCTGCGGTGTGAAGCCACAGTGAGTGGTCCTCTGCATCTTCGGCGGTGAAGGGCACATGCACCAGGGAGAAGCCGGCGGCCCTGAGCGCGGAGAAAATCGGCTCATACAGCGAAGCTCCTTCGTGTTGTGCCACGACCCAGGCGAGATTGGGGACCGGTGACTGATCCATGGCATTCTCCTGTTTCTGTGGATAGAGATCTTCCTGTAAGGAAGTGCTATTAGTATACATCTTATGCTATCTCTTGTCTATAGTTCCTCCCGGAGCACCTCACGCCCACCGGTCGCGCTCCACCGCACGCTGATCCCGGAGACTGCCCGGGTGCCTCGCGGGAGGTGAGCCTGCGTTCGTGGTACAGGTTCCAACTTCATGGTAAGATTACCTCGGAGTTTCGGCACGTATCATTGCCTCTGGAGCGAATGTAACCGCACGGATTGGAAGTGGTGCCTGGTGTTTAAGAGTTCAGTCACAGTGGTGACCGTGAGCGGCATCCCGATACGTATTCACATCAGCTTCCTTGTCATCCTGCCCTTTCTCATCATGGTCATCGGCAACAACATAGGTCAGATCGCGGGGATGGCCGGTATCTCCGCCGGACAGCTCAGCCTGGGCCCCTACTGGCTCGGGTTCATCCTGGCCGTACTGCTGTTTGTCAGCATCGCCCTGCATGAACTGGCCCACTCCTTCGTGGCACAGAGCCAGGGAATCGAAATCGTGGATATCACCCTGATGCTTCTCGGCGGCGTGGCGCAGATGGACGATGAAGGTGGTGACCCCCGGGATGAGGTCTGGATTGCCCTGGCCGGCCCCGCGTTGAGCCTGGTGCTCGGTGTGCTGCTTCTCCTGATGCAGCCGGTGTCGGGAATCTCCGATGTGAGCCTGATCATCTACTACCTCGGCTACATGAACGTGTTTCTCGCTCTCTTCAATCTTCTGCCCGCGTTCCCCTCCGACGGGGGGAGGGTTCTGCGGTCGCTGCTGGCCAGGAGGATGTCGACCCTGCGGGCCACCGCCATCGCAGCCAATGTTGGGAAGGTGTTCGCCTTTCTCTTCGCGGCGGTGGGGCTGATGACGGGCCAGCTATTCATCATCCTTATCGCCCTGTTCATCTACATCGGTGCTTCGCAGGAGCACCAATTCAACGTGCTCCAGGAGGCTTTCTCCGGCTTTTTCGTCTCGGACATGATGACGCGGGACGTGTCGACGGTCACCGAGGACATGACGGCCCAGGAGCTCCTCGACAGGATGCTCGCAGAACGGCACTCGGGATATCCGGTGGTCGATTCCGAGGGCAACCTGGCGGGTTGTGTGACCATGCATGACATCGAGTCAGCTGCCACCCATGAGTGGCAGGCGGACACCGTGGCCGATATCATGACCCGCGAGCTCATAACGGTTCGGCCCGAAGACGACCTCTTCGAAGCGTTCAAGAAGCTCTCCAGGGCGGACATAGGACGGCTCCTGGTGGTCGAGGACGGACAGCTGAGGGGAATCCTGACCAGGTCCGACATTATGAAGGCCTACCGGCTCAAGAGCATGCAACAGGAACGGGCCAGGCTGACGGGCTGACCCAGGACCACAGCATGATCAGCAGTATCAGGAGGAGGTAGCATGCAGTGAGGCAGCCCTTCTGGGAGGAGACCTACAGGGACAGCGGTACTGCGACCTTCGGCGAAGCCAGCCGCGAGATCGTGGAGTTGGCCTCGCGGCTGCCCGCGGGTTCCCGGGTGCTCGATATGGGCTGCGGTGAGGGCCGCAATGCTCTCTTTGTCGCCCGGAGGGGCTTCGAAGTGGATGCCTTCGATATCTCTGAACACGGCATCGATAAGCTCACGGCAGCGGCGGTGAAGCTGGGTGTCGGGGTGAATGCCTGGGTTGAGGATATGAAGTCCTTTGAGTTTTCCCGCAGTTATGACCTGGTGATATCCCACGGCGTGCTTCACCTGCTGGCAAGGGAGGAGTGGACCAGGATCATCGAGAGCATGCAGGCAGCCACGAAGGAGGGGGGAGTGAACGTGGTCGCCGTTTTCACGGACACTCTCCCCACTCCCGAAGACCTCGCACCCCACGTCAGGGGATTGTTTCGCGAGGGAGAACTCCTACAGATCTACTCCGGGTGGCACATTGAGTCCTTCGAATCCTACGTCAAGGAGGACGAGCATCCCCATGGAATCCACCACCGACACCCCATAAACAAAATCATCGCCCGCCGTCCCGGATGGGGGGAGGAAAAGCGGCTGGAGCATCGGTGATATTCAGCCGACAAGTTCTGGAGGCTCCGGTCATCATTGACTGCGGGGCGAAGAGGGTGCTTTATAGTTGTGCGAAGGACCAGTCTGATATACTGTGATTGCAGCGAAACGATAGAGTCACAATACATCGGAGGTGGTAAAGGTGAGGTTTGGTTGGCAGGAGCTGATTCTGGTCCTGGTCATCGCCCTGATCATCTTCGGTCCGGGCAAACTGCCCGATGTCGGTAAGTCACTGGGCAAGGCGATCGGAGAGTTCAAAAAGGGAGCGTCCGAACAGGAGGAGACCCCCGAGGAGGAGGGCTGATGGAGGTTTGGATCCCGTGTTTTCAGTGTATTTGTCGATGCAGCGCTGTTTCCGGAAGCCCCGGTGCGGTGGGTCTTTGTCGAAGGATACACGTGCCGGAGGCTTCCGGGCGGCGGCTTTGACGTTCCCCGGTGTTAAGGCACATCATGGGACTTCGCCGGTGACTGACGGCGCATCCAGCCCGACTCTGAAAGGACCTTGCCATGCAGCGCGAATCGGGCACCCGCGCATCGGTGCCCCGTCAGGGGATCCTTCCTCTACCCCAACAGACAGTATGGAGAGGGGTGCTGGCCAGTGTTGAGTATAGGCATGGGAGAACTTCTCATCATCCTCCTGGTGGGCCTGATCATCTTCGGTCCTGATAAGCTGCCGGAGCTTGCGAGGTCCGCTGGCCGGGCGCTCGCCAGCTTCCAACAGACCTTCGAGGGCATTCAACAGGAGGTCAACGAAGGCATGAAGGAGACCAGGGAGGCCGCGGAAATCGAGATGCCCAGCGTCGACCTATCGGCTTCGCCGGAATCGGAACGCAAGAAGGAAGTCGACGCCGAAGAAGAAGGCGGGCACCATGAAAAGCGGGGCGGCTGATCCCCTGGGAAGGGGATGGGGATGCAGAACGCGTCGATCCTAGAACATCTCAAGGATCTGAGAAAGCGGTTCATCCTGTCAGCAATCGCCTACCTTGTGTGTTCGGGAGTCTGTTTTGCCTTCGCGGCCCGGATCAGGAACATACTCAGGTCCTTCGGGGGAGACGTGGAGCTCATATACATCTCGCCGTCGGAGGCACTGCTCACGGACTTCAAGGTCGCTCTGCTGGCGGGTCTGTTCGTGGCCCTACCTTTCATCCTGTACCAGGCATGGATGTTCGTGGCTCCCGGACTGCACAGGCACGAAAAGAAATACATCATACTCCTGGTGTTCGTCTCCCTGATCCTGTTCGTCTCCGGGGCGGCCTTCGCCTTCGGTGTGGTTCTTCCCCTCGCGATGTCGTTCTTCCAGGGCTTCGAGGCCCCGGGTCTTTCTCCGATGTTCACCTACGACAGGTACATCGGCTTCGTCGGTACCCTCACCCTGATCTTCGGCCTCGTTTTCCAGCTGCCCCTGGTCATGACCTTCATGGCGTATATCGGGCTCGTCAGCCCTGCTGGCCTGCAGCGTCAACGGAAGCTTGCCCTGCTGCTGGTCGTTGCCTCGGCTGCCCTTCTCACACCGCCCGACTTCGTTTCGCAGATCCTCATGGCTGTACCCCTGGTTATCCTTTACGAGATAAGCATCCTGCTCGCCAAGGTGGTACACAGGCGCAGGAGGACCGCATAGCTGCCGGTTCGCACTTATGCCCACCATGCCTACCGTGACCCATTCGTCATGTCAGCCCGGTACTGGAGTGTTCCCCTCCCGGGGCGCCATCCGATGAGCAGGGCCAGGGGTGGTCCCATGAGGAAGAGCACCTTTCGTACCACGGGCATGTGGTCCCAGAAGGCTTCCCTGAAGGCGTCCCAGACATCCCTGGTTCGCTCCCTGGGAACCTGGAGCCGGGTGCCCTCTTCATCGCTTATGAACCACGCGTACTCGGTACGCTCGATTCCCGTCTCCTCCTTGCCCTCGTATGAGACCCAGAAATGGGTCAGGGACACCGTCCTCGTATAGGAAACGTCGAGGTGCTCGAAAAGGGATGCCAGTATCACGAACCTGGTCTTGCAGTCGCCCGTCCCCTGGCGCAGCGCCTCCTCGACGGTGGGGAAGTACCAGGGCACATTGTAGGTCTTCCAATCGTACTGGTACGGGAAGCTGTCCAGCACGAACCGCTCGATCTCCGCCGGATCATCGGCAAGCCCGACCGCAAGGTCGGCCACGCATCCGGGCGACACAGGAGGAGAGAAGATGCGGGTGACGCTTGCTGTCAACTTCAGTGGATTGGGATAGAGGACAAAGAGCGTCCATACCACCAGGAACACCAGCCGGTGCAGAGGCTTTATCCTCATGTTCACCATGCCCACCCCCGATCATGCCCGCCTTGCGCCTGTTGTACTTCACTTCCGCACCCGAGATCGTGGCTCCTGCTGTCGCGGGACACCCCGGCTTTGCGGACCACCCGGAGGGCTCTTACACTCTATGCCGAAGCAACGGAGAAAGGAGCAGGCGGGCCCGCTCCTTTCCGTGGTCATAGAGGTTTTGCGTGTGTCAGTCTCCCGAGCCTGCCGGGGCGGGCTTGGGCTCACTGAAGGAAGGCCGCTTGGTGAATCTCTCGATACAGGGTACGAAGGCGTTCATGATCAAAATCGAGAAAGCCACGCCCTCGGTCGGTGCAAGGGCCAACCTGAAGATGACCACCAGTATGCCTATGGCGATACCGAAGACGATCCTACCCCTGGGATTGATGGGGCTCGTGACCCAGTCGGTCGCCATGTAGAAGGCACCGATCAGCAGTCCACCACTGAGCAAGTGGTAGAGGGGGTCCTGGGCGGCCATGGCGGTCAGAACCACCACGGTGCCGATCATCGTGACCGGTATATGCCAGGTTATGTGCCGCCTGTAAAACAGGAAGGCCGCACCCAGCAGCAGTGCCAGTGCCGAGGTCTCCGAGAGGGCTCCACCCGGGTAGCCCAAGAACATCGTCGTGTACTCAGGCATGGCAGCGCCCTGATGCAGCAGGGCCAGGGGTGTGGCCTGGGCGATGGCATCGAGCCTTCCGAGGTTCGGAGCCAGCGCTCCGAAGTCCGTGTTGAGGAAGGCGAACCAGGGTGCCAGCAGTATCACCGCAACCCTGCCGAAGAGGGCGGGATTGAACAGGTTCCATCCCAGGCCTCCCATGAGCTCCTTGGCGACTCCCACGGCCAGGAAAGTGGCCAGTACCGCGGTCCACCAGGCGGTGGCGGGAGACAGGAGCAGGGCGACGAAGAGACCGGTCAGGACCGCGCTCAGATCACCCAGGGTCGGAGCCTTCTTCATGGATTTGCGGAAGATTAGCTCTGTGAGAACAGCCGTACCGATACATACGGCTATGAGAAACACCGCATGCAGCCTGAAGAAGTATATGGATACCAGGGATATGGGTGCGAGTGCGATGAGCACGTCCCGCATCGCCTCGGATACCGTACCCTTACCTTTCAAATGTGGCGGTGGTGTGACGACCAGCTTATCCACCAGGCATCTCCTCCTTTTCTCGTACGATTGATGTCTCTTTCTCTCTACCAGTTATCCACAATGGCTTTCGCCCTCTTGATGAAGTGGACGATGGGCCTGTCAGCGGGGCATACATACGCGCATATGCCGCACTCGATACAGTCCCAGATGTCCCATTCATCCTCGATGTTATCGAGTACCTGGTGTTCTGCCAGGATGCTCAGCTGGTTGGGGTACAGCCAGTTGGGACAGTGCTGCACGCAGAGACCGCACCTGACGCAGTCGGTATAGGGCATATCCTCCCTGACCATGTCCGGCGGGAAGAAGAGAACACCGGTGGTAGCCTTGATGACCGGAATGTCGCCGTGCGGTTGGGCCAGACCGGTCATGGGTCCGCCGAATATCACTTTGCCGCCCTCGAAGTCCTCCACACCGCACTCGGCGAGGATGTGAGATGCAGTGGTCCCGATCCTCACCAGGTAGTTACCTGCCCCGGGTACGTCGGGTCCGCTGACGGTGATGACTCTCTCAATGAGGGGCTTTCCGTAGACCACGGCGTCGTAGGCCGCGATGGTCGTCCCCACGTTCCTGACGATGCAGCCCAGGGCCGCAGAGCGGGCACCGCGTGGTACGTCACGGCCCGTGATGGCCTTGATCAGGTATGACTTGTATCCCTGGGGGTACTTCGTATCCAGGGGAACGATTTCGAAGTCATCCCTGTCCTCGGTCTTCTTCGAGAGGACCTCTATGGCGTCGGGCTTGTTGATCTCTATTCCGATGTAGCATTTGCTGGCTCCGATGCACCGCATGAGGAGTTCACCGCCGGCGATGAGGTCGTCGGCTCGCTCCACCATGATCCGGTGGTCGCAGGTCAGGTAGGGCTCACACTCCGCCCCGTTGAGGATCAGTGAATCGACGGGCTGATCGGTGTTGATGTTGACGAAGGTGGGGAAGGCTGCGCCTCCCATTCCCGTCAACCCTGCCTCCTTGATGGCCTCCTTGAGCTCCTCCGGAGACATCGAGGCCGGATCGCGTACCTCGGCGGGCTCGAACTCCTGCTGGTCGCCTTCGGTGGTGATGACCACGCTTTCGACTTCCCTGCCTTCATGAGTGAGGCGGGGTTCGATCGCGCTGACCGTCCCGGTTACGCTGGCATGGACCGGGGCACTGACATAGGCGTCGGATTCGCCGATCTTCTGCCCTACCGTGACTCTGTCACCTACCTCCACCAGGGGCTCGCAGGGCGCTCCTGAGTGCTGGTGCAAGGGTATGATGACCTCCGCTGGCGTGGCCATCTTCACGATGGACTTGTCCTCAGTAAGGCCTTTCTGGTGAGGGACATCGTACGTTCCCCCGCCCATGAAAGTCCTCACGTCTTTCCCTTGAAATGACTTGGCGCTCACGATCTCACCTCCAAGAAACTATAGGATGTCATCAGGTACCCTTACCTTCCTTGATGTCCTTCGTGCTGGACCAGTTCTTCCACAGGCCGAAGGCCACTCCGAGCACCGCCAGCACGCGGACCGGTTTGAACACGACGTTCCAGGCCCTCGCGGAGAGAGGAACGTACGGGTCGGCCACGAGACCGTAGTGCTCCGGGGTGTTCTCCAGGACGAACATAACGCCCGTACCGTTCAGTTCCGTCTGGCCGTACGTCCTGGCCCTGGGATTGCCAGCTGCCTGCAGCTCTCGCACTCTCTGTTGGGCGTCGCGCATAAGATCGACCCGGTCGCCGTACCTGATGGCCCCGGTCGGACAGGCGGTCGCACATGCGGGCTCCAGCCCGTTGCTCGTGCGGTCCTCGCACAGGGTACACTTCATGGCAACGCCGTCCTGGCGGTCGAATCCCATCACGTTGAAGGTGCAGTTGGCCACGCAGTAGTTACAGCCGATGCACTTTTCGGGATCGATGACCACCGAACCCGTGTCGGAGTGGGAGATGGCACCGGCGGGACACACCAGGACGCAGGCGGCATCGCTGCAGTGCATGCAGCGAAGGTTCCCAAAGTACCAGGCCACGTCTCCGTCCACCTCCGCCTCCCGGAAGGTCACCTTCATCCATGTCTTGGGAGTGAAGCCCGGAGGATTCTCGTAGGAACCGGTGAAGGTTGTCTGCTCTGCCGGCAGCTGGTTCCACTGTTTGCATGCCACCTGGCATCCACGACAGGCCATGCACTTCGAGGTGTCAATCAACAGAGACTTCGTCATCGCGCCTCACCCCCGCTTCCTAATGTTACACAGGAACGCCTTGTACTCGGGAATGGTGGTGTTCGCGTCACCCACCGACGGACTCAGATCGTTGGCGATGTCGCCCTTGCCGAGTCCCATGAAGCCCCAGTGGAAAGGCATTCCGACGATGTGTTTCTTCTCGCCGTTGATCATCATCGGCCTCAGGCGCCTGGTGACGCTGGCCTTGGCCGTGATGCCTTCCTGGACCCCGTTGTTCAGGAGCCGCTTGCTTTCAACGATGACCTCGTCACCATTGCTGATACCCAGCTGACCGGCCAGGTCCTGGTCGATCTCCACGAAGAGCTCGGGCATCAGCTCGTTCAGCCAGGGCATGTTACGCGTGATACTACCACTCTGGTAGTGCTCGGTCACGCGGTAGGTGGTCATAATGTACGGGTACCGCTGCCTCTCCTCATCGGTCTCCACCGTGTGATCGGCGTAGAACCGCTGGCTTATGGGATTGAACGTTGCGTTCGGATACAAAAGGTTCGAAACGGGGCTGTCCGCAGGCTCGTAGTGTGTCGGCATGGGCGCGTCTCCGACCTCCACGAAGGGATAGCCGATGTTGGCGGCAAACAGGCGTCCGCGTCCCTCCGGAAGCATGATGAAGGGGTTGTCGGTGGACTGCTCGAAGGACCAGGTTCCGGGAATATCGGGAACGTCGTTACCGACCCACCGCTCCTCCTCCTCGCTCCACCAGATCACGGGGGCATCCGGATTCCAGGGCCTGCCCTGGGTATCGCAGGAACAGCGGTTGTACACGATGCGCCGGTTCAGCGGCCAGGCAAAGGACCATTCGGGATGCAGTCCGATGCCCTCCTTCTCCCGGATCCGTCGCTTGCAGGCGGGGTCATCCGGGTTGTTGTAGTAGCCGCCGTACAGCCAGTTACCACACGCCGTCGAGCCGTCATCCTGGAGCCCGACGAAGTTGGTCAGGAGCGCACCGTCCCTGACGCGGTAGCCGTTGAGCTCCCGGCACACTTTGTCGAGGTCGGGTTCGCCGCCCGGGCCGTCGTAGTCCCAGTTCATCAGGGTGATCGGCTCGGGTACCACGCCGCCCTCGTTCTCGTACAGCCTGCGGAGGCGCTTGAACATCTCGTTGACGATCCACATGTCCCACTTTGCGTCCCCGGGAGCCTCCTGGGCCTTCCACGTCCACTGGATCCAGCGTCCGCTGTTGGCCTTGGTTCCCTCGCGCTCGTAGCTGAAGGCGGCCGGAAGGATGAAGACCTCGGTGTCGATCTCCTCGGGGTTCATCCCGGGGGCTTTCCAGAAAGAAGCCGTCTCGTTCTCGACGACATCCAGGGACACCAGCCACTTGAGGTTCTTCTGGTAATCCCTCTTGGCCCTTGCACTGGACCCGGCCACGATGGGGTTGTCGGCGACGCAGACCATGCCCTCGATCTCGCCGTCCCGCATGTTGCGGTACGCGGCGATGTGGGAACGGTCGACACCATCGAGTTTCGGAAGCCACTGGTAGCCGAATTCATTCGCCCGCGTGGCATTTTGTCCGTAGAAGGCCTTCAGCTGGCTGACCAGGTACTTGGGCTTGTGGGCCCACCAACCCGTCGGCGGCGTCTCGACCCTGTTGTAGTCCTCCAGGGTGGCGTGCTGGCCCTGCTGGGGGGCACGCATGTACCCGGGTATGATGTGATACAGCATGGCCATGTCCGTGGCACCCTGCACGTTCGACTGACCGCGCTGCGCGTTCACACCACCGCCTGCAATCCCCATGTTGCCCAGCAAAAGCTGGACCATGGCGATGGACCGGGTGTTCTGCGCACCGTGGGTGAACTGGGTGATCCCCATGGCGTAGAGGATGTTGCCCGCCTTACCGGGCTGACCGGTGCTGGCGAAGAGCTTATAGGACTCCTCCAGGGCATCCTCGTCGGCCCCGGTGATCTTGCTGACGTTGCTGATGGTGTACTGTTCGTAGTGCTTCCTGAGCAGCTGGAACACGCAGTTGGAGTCCCACAGGGTGGGATCGCGCAGGATGTTTCCGTCCTCGTCGGTCTGGTACTGCCAGGAAGATCGGTCGTACTTTTTCGCGCTCCGAGCGGGGTCATCCTCGATCCCTGAGAATACACCGTCTGTGGCATCGAAATCGAAGTCTTCATTCACCAAAAACGACAGGTTGGTGAAGTTCTCCACGTATTCCCTGTGGAACAGGTTGTTATACACGATGTAGCGGATCAGGCCGCCCAGGTAGGCGATGTTGGTGCCGGGACGAATGGGAACGTATGCGTCGGAAACCGCCGCGGTTCGGCAGTATCGCGGATCGACGGTTAACAGCTTCGCTCCCTTGTTCTCCCTGGCTTTTTCTATCCACTTCATCGAGATGGGATGGTTTTCGGCAGTGTTGCCACCGATGGCCATGATAACGTCACTGTGCTGGTAGTCTATCCAGTGGTTCGTCATAACACCGCGGCCGAATGTGGCGCCAAGACCGGCGACCGTGGTGGAGTGTCACAGACGTGCACAGTGAT
>PWUB01000260.1 GCA_003563755.1 Clostridia bacterium | reverse complement strand
CTGCAGGAGGGAATAAGCTGTCCTCACATCCTCCGGGTCGGAAAAGACAACCACCGTGGACAGGTTCTGTCCCCGGGGGACCGGTGCGATGGAATCCGAGAACATCAGCCGCTGACCGCCGACTTGCATCTCGGAGTGGTAGACGTATCCCTTCTGTTTTTCTGTCAGGGGCTCGGCGAAATCCTCGGGTCTGGCGTCAGAGTAGTGAAGGATCACGGTGATCTCTGCTCCCAGGGCCCGGCGGTACAGCTTCAGGGCTTCGCGGCAGTCGCCGTCGAAATGGAAGTTGGGAATGATTGTGGGCATATACTCCTCCTCCCCTCGCTTACATAGTTTCTGTCGGATAGCATCATCACGAAACGGGTGTCTACACTTTGGAGAAACCATTTGCACCCGGTGGACCGGGCGGGGAGCGGGGCTCAAAGAGGCCGCCTACGCGTACTTGAGGCTCCCTGCGCATGGGAGGACCCCTATCAATCTCATTCCCCCCGGCGAACGAAGTGTGCCGGTTTCAGGGGTTCCTCGTTCACGATGAGCTGGAACACGTCGGGCCGGCCGTAGTGTCCCGTTGAGTCGAAGTCCATGCGGCTCGCCGGTACTGCCGACATATCGAGGTCGGCGATGAGGATCTCCTCGCGGCCGTAAACAGGCTCCACCACGTATTCGCCCAGGGGCCCCACGATGGCACTTCCTCCCGCAGAGAGAGTGCCCTCGAGGCCCTCTCGCGCGGCCAGATCCTCCGGGTACATGTCAGCGGTGACGTACTGGTTGCAGCCCAGGACGTAGCACCGGCCCTCGAGGGCGATGTGACGCAGGGTGGCCTGCCAGCGCTCCCGGGCGTCGGCGGTGGGTGCGAGGTATATGCTGACTCCCTTGGCGTACATGGCGGCCCGGGCCAGGGGCATGTAGTTCTCCCAGCAGATGAGGCCGCCCACGGGCCCGGCAGGGGTGTCGATGACGGTCAGGGTGCTTCCGTCGCCCTCACCCCAGACCACGCGTTCGCTGCCGGTAGGTTTGAGTTTTCTGTGCTTGCCCAGGAGTCTCCCGTCCGGGCCGTAGTAGAGGATAGTGCAGTACAGGGTGCCTCCCGAGAACTCGGGATCCCTCTCTATGACCCCCATCGCCAGGTACACTCCGTGCTCCGCGGCCGCCTCGCCCAGGACGGCGGCTGTATCACCGTCCATCTCCACGGAGCTCTTCCAGTAGCGGAGCCAGTCGCCCCGCCCCTGGTCGGAACGGTCTCCCACCCGGGTACCGAAGTGCAGGCCGCGAGGATAGCCGGAGATGAAGGCCTCGGGGAAGAGGATCAACTCGGCTCCGGCCCCGGCGGCGTCGGCTATCAGGGACAGGGCGTGCTCGGTACAGGCCCGCCGGTCCATCAGCGATGAGCCGGCCTGCACCACCGCGACTCTGAATCCACCCTCTGTATGTTTCATGTTCGGATTCCTCCTCAGGGTTCAATACGGGTGTTCTGCGGCAGCTCAGGAACGGATCATCACCAGGAGCATCTTGAACCTTTCCAGGGCTCGTACGGCGTGGGGCTCGTCTTCGGGCATCATGATCATGTCGCCTGCAGACAGGGTGTAGGGTTCGCCGGAGATGGTTATCTCGGCCCGCCCGTCCAGGACGGTCACCATGGCGGTGAAGGGAGCCACGTGTTCGCTCAGGCCCTCACCGGCATCGAAGGCGAACAGGGTTATGGTGCCGGAGTCCCGCTTGTGCAGGGTCCGGCTCACCACCGCTCCTTGCTGGTAGTCGATCATGTCGGATAGTCTCTGTACCCCTGGTGTCTCGTTGGTCACTGTGTCCACCCCTCCTTGATTGTACGATATGGGGGATTTTGCAGCGACTGGGTCTGCGGGAGAAATGGAGGGTGCCTAGGGGCCCGTAAACAGCGACAACGCATTGTGGGAAGGGAGCAGCGCAGGAATGCGGGTTCCTCGGGGAGAAGCGCTTTGTTGATGACGGATTGACATGGGGGGGGGTATCGACGTGACTCATACACTTCATCGTCTCCGGATGAACCGGGGACCCGAGGGCGGCGCCGGTGACTACATCGTGATGGTCATGGCCGCCCAGGGCTTCAATGAGACGGGTTCCGAGGAACGGTTCCGGCGGGTGCTGAGGATCCTTGCCGACCATGATCCGGTCAACCTGGCCGATGACAACCAGGGGAGCATCCACACCGGGGAGACCGTTGATGCCCTGGAAGCGAACGTCAAGGATACGGCGTACATATCGGCGGTGTTCAATGATAGAGGGGCGCTGCTGGAGGTGCTGCGGGAACTCGCAGGGGCAGACCTGGGGCTCTCGGTGGTGGTGACGGGTGATCCCGCCGATACCTGGCCCACGATCAGGGAAGCCGGACTCGATATCCACACCGTCAACCTGTCGCTGGGTTCCTGTGGGGCCTCGGAGGAGCTGCCTTCCGAGCCGGTGTTGGCCCTGGTTTCAATGTGCGGACACGGGCTGGTAAGCCCCGCTTTCGCGGGTGATATTCTACGGAAGGTCCGGGAGGGTCTCCTGGACGCACGCGGGGGAGCCCTGGAGCTGGCGTCCGTGTGCACCTGCGGCATGTTCAACGTGACCCTTGCCGAGGAGATACTGCTTTCGGGGGAGGTGCAAGCCGATGCTTGTAGACCGTGAGCTGTGTACCGGATGTGGTCGGTGTGTAAGGGTCTGTCCCGGGGAGGCGCTCAGCCTTGAGTGGGAGGACGGAAGACCGGTGGCGGTTATGGACCGGGATCTATGCTTCGAGTGTGGGGTGTGTGTGCGGTCGGGGGTATGTCCGGTGAGTGCCTTTCGGACGGAGGAATCCCTTCCCTGGCCCAGGGTGCTGCGGAGCATTATGAGTGACCCGATGACCGTGTTCGAGGCCACGGGGATCAACGGCCGCGGCACCGAGGAGATGAAGACCAATGATGTGACCGGAAGGTTCAAGCCGGGTGTCTATGGGCTCTGTGTGGACGTGGGGCGCCCCGTCGTTGGTGCGCGCCTGGGGGATGTGCAGGTAATCACCAGGATCCTGGCGGAGAAGGGCGTGGGTTTCGCCGAGGAGAACCCCATCACTTCCCTCATGGAGGATCCGGGTGCCGGTTGCCTGTTCGAGGACGTGCTGGGCGAGAGGGTGCTGTCGGCGGTGGTGGAGGGTTTCGTGGAACCTCAACAGCTATCAACCGTGCTGGCAGAGCTGCAGGCGGCCGTCGGGCGGGTCGAGGCCATGTTCTCGGTAGGTGTCATCGCCCGGGTGGAGGATGATGAGCACCTGGGGTTACTGATGCGGGATGTGAGGGGGTGCGGGGTGGGGGAGATAACGAACGTCAAGACCAATGTTGGGCTTGGGCGGTCCGGTGGTTGATGCGCCGGGGTGCTGCCATCCTGTGCATAAGGATTCCATGAAGGTGAGCTGTTCCGTTAGGGTGGACAGTGCGGCGAAGTCACACCCCGGAGCGTAGCGCAGTATGAAGTTCTATGAACTGAGCCATGCATCTTATCTGGGTTGTTTCTCCACAGAATAGTCATTCGCCACTTCTTTCCTGGATCCCTTGCCCCCTGCGCATACCCCATTGATAAAGAGGCAAAAAGCAGGATTCGGCTCCGCCACACATCGGAGCTCTATACCTCATCAAAGAGTGTTCGAGACTCTCAGGGATCTAACCATGGACTCAGGAGACGAAGCATACAAGTCGCAGAGTTGGTTCGCTGCAACATATGCTGGGAGCAATACGGCAGACATCGGAGCAAGGGTTCGTGTTCGTGCTCCTCGGGGCGGGTTTTGGCTTACTTACGTCAGATCCCGCGTCACCGCGGGCACCCTTGCGTTCGCCTAGTGGTCCTACGTGGCCACGGCCCGAAGGGGCTTTCACCCCTAACATTTGCCCATGCCGGGCGGACCATAATAAGAAAGCCGGTTACGTCCGAAGACGAACCGGCTCTGTGGCTAGCTGTTTGGGCTTGCCTTAGAAGATTGAGGAGTTAGGTCCCAGCGTCTTGACATCTGTCGCCTGTAAACCTTTAGGAGTCTCGACGACTTCAAAAGACACCCGGTCGTTCTCCTCTAGGGTCTTAAAGCCATCGCCCGCGATTTCCGAATAATGAACAAACACGTCGTCTCCGTCCTCGCGCTCG
>PWUB01000076.1 GCA_003563755.1 Clostridia bacterium | reverse complement strand
GAGGGGACAGGCGCCCCAGCGGTTTCGTCGATATCTTCACCGGGTCACCGGTGATGGTCCGAAGACCCCCGGCCCGCAGGAGTCTCATGCCCAGGATGCCCACCATTATGGCGGTGATCATAACCCAGGCGACGGTGAGATCTCTACCCACGAACATACCGTGGATCATGTCGTACTCCGAAGCCCTCACACTGGTTATGGCGAAACCGAACACCGCGCCGAGCAGGAGTGTGACCAGCTTCATCCTCATGATCCCACCCCCGACAACACTACGATACGGAGCAGGTTTGCGGTGAGGGCTCCGAACAAGAGGAATCCCACGGTCACGGCCAGTCCCGACACCTGGAGCGTCGCCATGCCGTGGATACTATGGCCAGAGGTGCACCCGCCCGCCAGGCGCGCACCGAGTCCCAGCATGAACCCTCCCGCCATGAGGAGGGCTGCGACGAGGGGCTGGGAGAGGCTCGATGAAGTCAACACACCCATTTGTACCGTTATTGCCGGGCCACCCGCGAGATGATTCGCAAGGGCCGCTCCGAGAACCAACCCCAGCATGAAGAACAGGCGCCAGCCCCAGCGGTCCCTGAACGTGGGTGAGTTGAGCCACCCGAGCCTTGTGCCGGGTAGGGCAGCCTTTATCAGGCTCCCAAAGCCCGTGGACACGCCGAGACCCACGTTGCAGAGGTAGTACAGAAGGGGAACAAGAGCTCCGATTACGGCTCCTCCCAGCCACCACGGCCAGAGGTGGTCGATCATGGTGACGTCTCTCCACTCACCAGGGGGTAACCAGCCTCGACCCATGCGCTCACACCGCCCATGACATTGATCACTCGCTTGAACCCCCGCTGCTTGAGTAGGCTGGCCGCGAGAATGGAGCGGTTACCCGTGCTGCATATGACGGCAGTGGGCTGATCGGGGTCAAGGATCGTCTCGTTCCTCGTGTCAGGAGCCGGAATATGAACCGTGTTATCGATTCTTCCCTGGTCCCACTCGCTCTTGAGGCGGGTATCGACCCCGCGGACTTCGCCGCGCTTCAATCGGCGCCTGAACTCAGGAATGGAGATATTTTCGACCTGGCCGGCGTCCATGCCGGCGGCGACCCATCCCAGGACACCCTCCGACAGGTAACCGGTCACGTGGTCTAGTCCGACGCTGCGCAGACCCCGGATGGCCTCGCCCAGCTGGGCCGGGGTGTCAACGATGAGCAGCAGGGGTTGTTCCGGGGGCAGGACCCATCCCGCAAACGTGGCGTAGTTGCCCCTGAGGCTCAGGCAGTAAGAACCGGGGATGTGGCCACCGGAAAACGCCAGGTGGTCGCGGGTGTCCACCACGACGTGACCGCCTTCCATGAGCTGGGCGAACAGCGCGGGTTCGATCTCCGCGGGCTTAGCCAGTTCGGATACGGGGGTCGGGCCCAGGCGGTTGATCTCCGAGCACCGTGCGAAGTGATCCGGCGCCTCGGGCATTCCGGTGAGGAGCTCCCTGGCGAACTCATCTCTATCGCTGATGTTCAGTGCGTAGTTGTACGCTCGCTCGGTCCCCATCGTGGAGGACAGCTTGGCCGACAGGGAGCGTCCGCACAGCGAGCCCATGCCGTGGGCGGGGTATACCTCCACGCGGTCCTTGAGGTGGTCCAGTCGCGACAGGCTGTTGTACAGGTCGTCCGCCAGCTCTTCCTTCCTGTCGGGAAACAGGTCAGGGCGTCCCACATCCCCCACCATGAGGGTATCTCCCGTGAAGACCAGTGCCGGCTGGCTTCCGCGGCTGAGGTCCGTCACCACGAACACGGCACCCTCGGGCGTGTGGCCCGGGGTCTCTATGACCTCAAAGCGAAGGCCGTCCACCTCGAAGTCCCCCTGGTCCTTCACGGATACGTGGGAGAAATCGAACCGGGCGCTTTCTGCGGCGTAGCAGACTGCACCGGTCATGAGTTCCAGATCCCGGTGCCCGGAGACGAAGTCAGCGTGTAGGTGGGTTTCTATGACGCCCTTGATGGTGAGCCCGTAGGAGCGTGCTGCCTCGATGTATTGTGTTACGTCCCGGGAGGGATCCACGATCAAGCACTCGGTATCACCGCCTATTAGATACGAGCAGTGGGCAAGTCCCCCGGTGTAAAACTGTTTCAGGTACATTAGATTCTCCTCTCCTGCCAGGCCTGCGATCGGATCAGGGCCTGGACATCATATCTCATCATATCATGGATGTCTTATTTGCAAATAGTGATTATCATACATTCTCCTTTTCAGCCGCTGCGGGTTCCCGTGCATGTCTGCACCGTGGGATCACCCGCACCCCGAATGTGTCGCCGTGCGCTGGGCGAGGAGGTTCCTTGCAGGTCAGCTCACACGTTCATCCAGTTCCAGCGCCTGGTCTCCGTCTCAGCATACCAGTCTCCCGTCTCGGTCAGGTAGGCATGCACGTTCCTCAGGGCCTCGAGGTGGCTCCATTCTTCCCTGAGTATAGCCTCCAGGAATCTCCTTTCCCGTGCTGACGGTTCGCCTTCCTGGAGGATCTGGCGATAGAGCTCGATCGCCCTGGTCTCCATGGTCATGGCTGTCTGTAGCCCCTGGATGTAGTCGCCTTCATGGCTCTGCCTGGGAAGGTCAGCATCGTTGAACACTTCCTTGATGCGTTCCTCGATGGGGGGGCGATCCACCCCTGAGGGGTCCTCCGAGGGCTCGCTGCCGAGGGTTTCAGCGAAGTCGCTTATCCATCTTGCGTGATCAACCTCGTCGCTGGCAAGGTTCGTGAAGAGGGCCCGTGTGAGGGGATCAGCGGAACGCTCCGCCATCTTCTCGTAGAAGTCCTGACCTTTCTTCTCCAGCGCAAGGGCTTCCTTTATCAGCGTCTTCATGGGAATCCCTCCTTCCTGGTACACATTTCATCACACTTTGTGGCGGCTAGTCTAGCGCACTGCCGGCCTGGCTGACCCCAGCCTCGTTCGACTCTCGGGCCCGCTGTTCGAAGGGGGAGGAGAAGAATTACGGACTGACTCTCAGAGGATAACCATTACTATATGTCGAATGAGTGTTCATAGGCGGAGTTCGTCCTGGATCACGGGGACCTTGCCGAGAGACCGAGGAGGTGGAGCTGTGAACTGGAAATGCGGGGTATGCAACCTCATATTGAGTGGCGATGCGCCACCGGAGACATGTCCGAAGTGTGCCTCACCGGGGGAGAAGTACGCCCAACTCACCGATGAAGAGTGGGCACTGATTGAGCGATCTTGCCTGACGAATGATCTGTACATGAGGCTTCTGGCCATGATACCGGAAATCGAGGAGATCGCAGACCGGGGCGTGGAAGACAATCTAGATCCCTGGTGTCGTGCACTGCACGAGAGGATCCTGGAGGATGCACGGTTCTGGAAGAAGTCCATACTGGCGGAGATAAACGGCCATGTGAACAGGGGCAAATGGGGCTGATAGGCAGAACAGGCGGTCCCGCTGAGATGACAGACAACGACCTACTGTAGGCAGCATGATGCAACCTCCTGGCCCCGGGCACCATCTCCCCGTGGCGACGGTGCGCATCCCTGAGCATAATACTCGTGTTGCGGGGAAATCGAATCGAAGACGAAGCCTGGTGGGAGCTGCAGAACGCTGAAGACCGAGTAGGTACAGGCGGGAGGTAGGGGCGTAGGTGGACGGTGGGCGGAACAAGGGCACTGTCACCGATATGCCAGGGATCAGGGGTTCATCTCTGTCTACCAAACTCCCACCGGGGATACGGCGGGAACGCTACGCATGGTTACATCCGTGAAAGGTGTTCCGATGCTTTTGGCATACCGTGAGCAGGCCTGGGCAGACCAGTGTAGCCTTCTCGAGATGGAATCTGCCGGTCTCTCTTCCCGGATCCCCTTGGGAGTGTTGAGAATGTGCAATGAGGACGCGTGCTCTCCACCTCCTGATACGCGTATGCGATTGACCCCGCCTTATTGTGAACACTGGCGTGCATGAACCGAGTTGTGCGCGCCAAGGATATGCCCAGAATCATAACAGGATGCGAAGACTTCGGACCCTTCATCAACCGCAGCCGTTATTTCGGTAATCACACGGATGACTGGGCGCGTAATCGCGTAACAGATCGAAGCTGACCACGGGGACTCAGGTCACGGGTCAACCTGCTTATGGG
>PWUB01000291.1 GCA_003563755.1 Clostridia bacterium | reverse complement strand
TGCTTTTCGTTATCGTGGCGGTGGTATTATTCGCCGGTGTGTACAGGCCCGTGTGGGACGAGATAAACAAGGGCCTTGACCTGGTCGGAGGTATTCACATTGTGCTGGAAGGACAGGATGCACCGGGCAGTCCGGTGACCGACGAGGGAATGACCTCGGCCGTTGAGGTTATCCGGAGAAGGGTGGACGGTCTCGGTGTGGTGGAACCCATCATCGTCCGCGAGGGGGCCCGCCGCATAGTTGTAAACCTCCCCGGCATCAGGGATCCCGAAGAGGCCATGGAGATTATCGGACGCACGGCCAGGCTGGAGTTCGTGAATGAGGCCGGTGATGTTCTGGTAACCGGCGCAAACCTGAACCAGGCGCGGGCGATGTTCCAGCCCGACGAAAGGGGAGTCCAGCGGCCGGTGGTTACCCTTCAGTTCGATGCGGAGGGAACGAGGCAGTTTGCAGAGGCCACTCGGGATAATCTTGGTCAACGGCTGATCATAGTCCTTGACGGCGAAGTTGTGCAGGCTCCGGTGGTGCGTTCCGTGATCACCGACGGCAGCGCAGTGATCGAGGGTTACGAGTCCTTACAGGAAGCCCAGGAGATTTCCGTGGTACTCAATTCGGGTGCCCTACCCGTCAACCTGGTTCCGCTGCGGCCGCAGTTTGTGAGCGCCACCCTCGGAGAAGCGTCCGTCCAGCAGAGCTGGCAGGCCGCGGTGATCGCCGTAGCTGCCATTGTGGCGCTTATGGTCGTGTTCTACCGTGTACCTGGCATCTGGGCCGTTACGGCACTCGCGCTGTATATAGTGCTGGTCATGATCGCCCTCGGCGGCCTCGGGGCAACTCTGACCCTGCCGGGGATAGCGGGTATAATTCTCTCCATCGGCATGGCCGTTGATGCTAACGTCATCATTTTCGAACGCATAAAGGAGGAAGTCAGGGCGGGAGCGACGCCCAGGGCCGCCATCGACAGCGGCTTCAACATAGCTTTTCGCACGATAATGGATGCTAACGTGACGACCCTGATCGCTGCGGCGGTGCTTTACTGGCTGGCCACGGGGCCGATCAGGGGCTTCGCGGTGACACTCTCCATCGGTATCGTCGTGAGCATGTTCACGGCGATGGTGGTCACCCGTTTTGCAATGGTGCACATGGCCGGAGCTGGCTGGATATCGGAAGGACCCGCCTTCTTCGGATCGAGGAGGGTCCACAATGGCTGAGCGACCTGGGAGTGCCAGTGAACAGCGGCTTCCCCTGGAGAACATGAGCTTCATGCAGACCCGCCGTAGGTGGTTCCTGTTGTCGGCGGTTGTGCTTGCCCTGGGGATTGTGAGCTTACTGATACAGGGTCTCAACCTCGGGGTCGACTTCACGGGCGGTTCGATATTGGAGCTCAAATACGAGTCCGCTGCGACGGTGGAAGAAATAGAGCAGGTTCTGCAGGAGTACTCTGAGACCTCTGGCAGCCAGGTACAGCGCATCGGCTCACCCGATGCTCCCACCATGCGGATCCGTTCATCAGCCCTACCAGAGGGAGAGGACCGGGAGGCGATGTATGCTGCCCTGGCCGAGCTCGGCAGCTACGAAATCGAACTGTTGGATGAGGTGTCACCGACCATCGGTAGGGAACTGACCCGAACCGGCCTGATGGCCCTCGGCATAGCGGTGGCCGGTATGATCGCCTACATCACCATTCGCTTCGAGTTCCGGTTCGCCATATGTGCCATCGGTGCTCTGCTGCACGATAGTCTGATCACTTTGGGACTGTTCTCCCTCCTGCAGGTGGAGATTGACCAGGCTTTCATAGCGGCGGTATTGACGATAGTCGGATACTCGGTCAACGACACCATCGTGGTCTTTGACCGCATAAGGGAGAACCTTCGCTACCGCCCACGGGGAGAGCGGCTGTACCTCACGATCGACAGGAGCATCCGGCAGACCCTTATGCGTACGTTGGCCACATCGGTGACCACGTTCGTCGCTGTCGGTGCCCTCTGGCTCTTCGGTGGTGCCACCATAAGGAACTTCACCGTTGCGCTGCTGCTGGGAGTCCTGGTGGGAACGTACTCATCTGTCTTCATCGCCAGTCCTTTGTGGATGGCGTGGCAGGAGTGGCGACCCACCAAGGTCATGTCTCGTGTCTAGGAGCGGTACGCGCTGACATCTGATCTCCGATACCGGCGGCCGAAGGGGCCCGACATTTCCGTATCTTGATCAAATAGCAGGGAGGGGAGGCCCCGGTATGCGTCTCACCCTGATGTTCATTGCTATACTGCTCACGGCAGTAGCGATCGCCTTTTTCGCCGCTCAGAATCCCGTGGAACTCACCGTGCGTTTCTTCGGCTGGTATGCAGAGACCTCTCTGGCCGTGGTCGTCGTCATGTCGATGGCAGCAGGAGGTCTGCTGGTCGGTGTGATCACTATGGTTCGGGGCTTGCTGTTCGGGTTTCGCCATCGTGAAGCGCTCTCCCGTGTCGAGCGCCTGCAGAAGGATAACGAGGAACTGTCGCACCAAAACCAGGAGCTCACTAGGCAGATCGAGGCTCTAGAAGAGAGCCTGCATCGAGACTTCTCCCCGGCGACCTCTGATGCGGAAGCAGGCAGGGAGAGAGGGGATGATCCGTCATAGTGCGCTGGCACCTGTCATCAGCTGATCCGGAAGCTGTGGCCGCGCTGAGGGAGGAGCTGGGCCTGTCTGTGCTTCCCGCGACGGCGTTGGCGGCCCGGGGTCTGACATCTGCTGATGAATCGAAGCTGTTTCTGACCGGAAGGCTGGATCACCTCGCTGATCCGCTCTGTCTTCCTGATGCGCTGAGGGCTGTCAGGAGAATAAAGGAAGCCGTTTCAGGGGGGCAGCGCATCCGTATTTACGGTGACTACGACTGTGACGGCATCACATCCACCGCGTTGATGATGGGAGTTCTCGGCGACATGGATGCCGTGGTTGACTTTCGCGTTCCCCATCGTCTTCGGGACGGCTACGGTCTCTCCGTCGCTGCCGTGCAAGAGGCGGCTGCAGATGATGTGGATCTACTCGTCACCGTGGATTGTGGTTCCCGAGCCGTCGATGAGATCTCCCTCGCCTCCGAGCTGGGTGTAGAGGTGGTTATCCTGGATCACCACCCGCCGGGTGAGGAGCTGCCGCCTGCGGCCGCGGTGGTCAATCCCGCGAGACCGGATTCAACCTATCCCTACCCACACCTGGCCGCGGTTGGTGTATGCTACCAGGTTTGCAGGGCCCTGCGGGAGGATGACCTGACGGCTTACCTTGACCTCGTTGCCCTGGGAACGGTGGCCGACGTGGTGCCCCTGACCGGTGAAAACCACATACTGGTTCGTTCGGGGCTGCAGGAACTGCGTCGGGGTGGACGAGTGGGCCTGGAATCCCTGGTTGAGATCGCGGATCTGGACCTGGGTCAGGTGGGTGAGAGGGACCTCGCCTTTGCGCTCGGCCCGCGCATTAACGCTCCTGGACGTCTCAAGGATGCCTCACTGATGGTAAGCATGCTACTGAGTACCGAACCTGCGAAGGCTCAGCAGATGGCGCGGTGGTCCGACGCCCTCAATGATAGACGGCGGGAAATGACCGAACTCGCGGTGGCAGAGGCGCGCACCAACCTTGAACTGTCACCGGATCTTCTTCGGAGAGCATGCCTGGTTCTCACCGATGACAAATGGCACCTGGGTATCGTGGGGCTGGTGGCGAGTCGCATCAGCGAGGAGTATCGGCGTCCTGTCGTGGTGGTGGTGCCCGATCCCGACGATGCAGGGACTCTCAGGGGCTCCGGCCGCAGCCTGGGGGGATTCTCTCTGGCTGATGCCTTCGAGGAATGTCGACACTTACTGGCTTCATACGGTGGCCATGACTACGCGGCAGGGATCAGCATACCTCGAGACAACCTTGCGCTTTTCGCAGATCAGATGGACAGCCTTGCCCGGGTGCAGCTGAGAGCCGATGATCTCCTGCCGACCCTTGACATCGCCGGTGAGGTGCCTCTGAAGATGATCCACGAGGAGGCGGTGCTTCAGCTGGAACGGATGCGGCCCTTCGGAGTTGGCAACCCGAGGCCACTGTTTCTCGCGCGGGATGTGAAGGTGAGGCGAGCCAGAGCCGTCGGGTCCGACAAGCTGCACCTTGTCCTGGAGATGGAGTCGGCAGCCCTGAGGGCCATAGGCTTCGACATGGCCGAGGAATGGAGGGGTGCATCCGGGCCCCGCTCCGTCGACCTGGTTTTCAGTCCGGTGTTGGAGACCTGGAGGGGACGCCAAAGACTGCAGATCGTCCTGAAGGCGTTCCGCCCGGCCGGCGACCGTACAGAGCCGGTGCTGGCTGCCCTGCGGCGGAGATGGAAATACCTCAGACGAGTGTATCCCGAGGCGGAGGTCATGCGGGACGTCTACCGCCGCCTGCACCGGACTGCCACCGGCGGGGGCGCATGTGAGGCGGCGGCTGCCCTGGAGGAGTCAGGCGTTGAGCGAGCAGGTCTCTTCAACCCTGACGGCGACGAGGCTCGGGCCATTCTCGAGGGTGTTCCTGGAATCGACAGCCTCGGCCTTCGATGCGTGATGGAGGTTTTCCGCGAGCTGCAGCTGGTAGCCCCCCTCCATCGGGGAGATGCTCGGCTGTGGCTGCTGATGCCGACTCCGAACGATAAGCTTGACCTGGAGGATTCGCCCACATATTCCTATGGGACAGAGCGACTGAGTCGGCTCATGGAAGTGGCGGATGCCCCTGACACCGTTCAGGCTGCTGCCCTGGTGCACGCGCTTTACGGGATGAATCTCGCGGACGCAGGACCTGACCGGCCGTCATCCGAGGGGGGGGCTTGAGTTGGAGCTTAGCGACCTCGTATCCGCGGCACGTCACTACATCTCTGAGGACGCCCTGCCGGAAATCGAGCGGGCATACGAGTTTGCTGCCTCGGCACATGACGGGCAGGTAAGAGTCTCCGGGGAGGAATACGTTAAGCATCCCCTCGCGGTGGCGCTCCTGTTGACGGAGCTCGACCTTGATGCGGATACGCTGGTTGCGGCCCTTCTTCATGATGTGGTTGAAGACAGCGATGTTACCCTGGAAGACATCAAGGATGAGTTTGGTGCCCGGGTGGCGGAGATGGTGGACGGGGTGACAAAGCTCACCCAGCTCGAAGCCCGCACCCGCTTTGAGGAGCAGGCGGAGAATCTGCGCAAGATGTTCGTCGCCATGGCGAGGGACATCCGTGTCATCCTCATAAAGCTGGCCGACCGCCTGCACAACATGCGGACCCTCGGGTCACTGCCTCCGGACAGGCGGCGTGACATTGCCAGAGAGACCCTGGATGTCTTTGCGCCCCTGGCGCATCGCCTGGGAATATCCAGAGTGCAGGTGGAGCTGGAAGATCTTGCCTTACAGTACCTTCACCCCGATGCATACCGGAGACTGGCGGAAGAGGTTCCCGTGCGCCGCCAGGAAATAGATGAGTACATCACCCAGCTGGTGGAGGAACTCAACACCACCCTGCATGATGTGGGCATCAACGGGGAAATACAGTGGCGCTGTAAGCACCTCTACAGCATCTACAAGAAAAGCATTGAGCAGGATAAGGACCTCGATGAGATTTACGATATGGTGGCCGTCCGGGTCATCGTCAGTACTGTCAAGGATTGCTACGCGGTGCTGGGCATGGTGCATAACCTGTGGCGTCCCATCCCCGGCCGCTTCAAGGACTACATCGCCATGCCCAAGAGCAACATGTATCAGTCCCTTCACACCACCGTGATCGGTCCGCGCGGTGAGCCCTTCGAGATCCAGATAAGGACCGTTTCCATGCATCGGGTCGCCGAGTACGGCATCGCAGCCCACTGGCGCTACAAGGAGAAGGGTCAGACGGACGACGATTTCGATAAGAAGCTCGCCTGGCTCCGGGAGGTACTGGAGTGGCAGACTGAGGCTCCGGACCCCCACGAGTTCATGGAATCGTTGAGAATAGATGTCTTCTCCGATGAGGTTTTCGTTTTTACGCCCAAAGGGGATGTGATGGAGCTGCCCGCCGGTTCCACGCCCATTGACTTCGCATACCGGATTCACACCGAGGTAGGCCACAGGTGCGTCGGGGCCAAGATCAACGGACGCATTACACCACTGGATACCGCCCTGAAGAACGGTGATATCGTGGAGATATTGACGAGTAAGCAGAGCCGGGGCCCCAGCTCCGACTGGCTCAAGATCGTGCAGACATCGAGCGCGCGGTCACGGATCCGGCAGTGGTTCAAGCGGGAGCGCCGCGAGGAAAACCTGGAGATAGGTGAACGCCTGCTCAGGGCGGAGATAGAGTCCCTCGGCCTGTCTGTCGGCCAGGTGTGGAAGGAGGAGTATTTCGCCCGAGTCCGACAGCGCTTCAATTTCCAGGCCACCGAGGATGTCCTGGTTGCCGTCGGCTACGGGGGGCTGACGGCGGGGCAGGTCGCATCACGACTTCGTGACATGTTCCGGGAGGATCATGCTGGCGAGGAGGTCACCATAGATGAAAATGCCCTCAAGGAGCGGCTGCCGCGGACAACGGACCAGGACCATGGAGTTAAGGTCAAGGGCATAGATAACGTGCTCGTTCGGCTCGCACGGTGCTGCAATCCGGTGCCCGGTGATGATATCGTGGGATACATAACCCGGGGACGGGGCGTGTCCATTCATCGGAGTGACTGCCCCAACATCACTCGCTACCTGGAAGAGGAACAGAGGGTGATAGAGGTTTCCTGGGAGTCGGTGGAGGCCAAGTATTATCCGGTGCAGATCCTGATTACCGCCCTCGACCGGCCGGGACTCCTCTCTGATGTCGCGCAGACGGTGGCCTCTTTCAGTACGAATATCCTTGACGCCAAGGCCAGGTCGCGCAGCGATGGGATGGCGGTGGTAACCATGGTGCTGGAGATCCATGATCTACAGCAGCTGGGTTACTTGAAACAGCGAGTGGAACGCATTCGGGATGTGGTGCACGTTGAGAGAGTATCGCACTGACGGAGGGATGGTAGCATGCGGGCAGTTGTTCAGCGGGTAACGGGGGCCAGCGTGTCGATCGACGGACAGGTCGTGGGGGATATCGGCGGCGGGTTCGTGGTTTTTCTGGGCATCGGCGAGGGGGATGATGAAGAAGACGTGGATTACCTGGTGGATCGCGTGGTCAACCTGCGCATTTTCCCCGACGATGATGGCAGGATGAATGTTTCGCTCCTGGATGCAGGCGGAAGTATACTGGTGATATCGCAGTTTACCCTCTACGGCGATTGTCGCCAGGGTCGGCGCCCCTCCTTCATTCAGGCCGCTGCCCCGGATCGTGCAGAGCAGCTGTATGAGGCATTCGTGCAGCGGCTCGAGGATTATCCCCTGCGCCTGGCCACCGGGGAGTTCGGAGCTTTCATGGAGGTCAGCCTCAACAACTGGGGCCCGGTTACCCTCCTTCTCGACAGCGGCAAGGCTTTCTGAATCCGTCCTGGCAGGGATACGGCGCCGCATCCTGGGCCGTGTCCTGGGATCGTGGGCTGATGAGGTTAGATGTTGATCCGGATACTAATGAGGCATCAACCGCAGAATCCGGACTGCGTGGGCAGAGCGGCGACAGGAGGTTTTCGGGATGATGATCAGACGACCGCGTGGAACCGCCGATGTTACACCGGAGGAGAGTCCGCGGTGGCGCCACCTCGAGGCGATCGCACGGGACGTATGCCGCCGTTACGGGTACGGGGAGATCACCACGCCCACCCTGGAGCATACGGAGCTGTTTCAGCGGACGGTGGGCGAGACTACGGACATAGTGGAGAAAGAGATGTATACCTTCAAGGACCGTGGGGGACGGAGCCTGACCCTGAGACCGGAGGGAACGGCAGCGGCAGCGCGGCTCTACCTGGAAAAGGGACTGCACGCCGGCGCGCAGCCGGTGAAGCTGTGCTACGTCGGTTGGCCGGTCTTCAGGTATGAGCGTCCCCAGGCCGGACGGCTGCGGGAGCACCGCCAGTTCGGAGTGGAGTGCTTCGGCAGTTCCGATGCATCCGTGGATGCCGAGGTCATCACCCTGGCTCATGATTTCCTGGGTGAACTGGGAATCGGAGACCTGCAGGTAGGCCTCAACAGCATGGGCTGTAGGCACTGCCGCGGTGAGTATCGGGAGGCGGTGAAAGAGCATTTTGCCGACTGCCTCGACGGTATGTGTGCCGACTGCTGCCGTCGTTTTGAGGCAAACCCTCTCCGGCTGTTGGACTGCAAGCGCTCCAGGTGTCAGGAGTTTCGAGCCGGTGCACCGCCGATGGAGTCGTACCTGTGCGGTGACTGCCGCGAGCATTTTGAGGTTCTCCAGGCCCTGCTTTCTGACCTGGGCGTTGACTTCGACATCGACAGCAGCCTCGTGCGGGGACTGGACTATTACACCCGCACCGTGTTCGAGATAACCCACCCGGCCCTCGGGGCTAAGGACGTGGTCTGCGGAGGCGGACGCTACGACGGTCTCGTGCAGATCCTGGGAGGCGACAGCACGCCGGCCGCGGGTTTCGGCCTCGGCATGGAGCGGCTGCTCATGATCCTCGAGCATGAAGGCATTCCCCTGCCGCAGGCTCCAGGGGTTGATGTCTTCATAGTCACCCTCGGTGAACGGGCTCAGAGAGAGGGGTTTGGGCTACTGCACGAGCTCCGGACTGCGGGTCTGAGCGCCGATACCGACTACCTCGGGCGGAGTCTGCGCAGCCAGATGCGGCATGCTGGCCGCTATCGGGCAAGGTACGTTCTTATCATCGGGGATGATGAGCTGGCGGCGGGGAGCGTGGTTGTCCGTGACATGGAGGAGGGCACCCAGTGCACCGTGTCCCGGGCGGAAATCGTGTCCGTGCTGGGAGAAAGAATGTCGCTGTGATGATGGTTAGTGGAGGTGATGATGTTGTGTGATCTGTCCTGTGAGGAACCGGGCGGCCGGGAACTGGACTCCCTGGGCAGCTGGAGGAGGACGGATTCCTGCGGCCGCCTCAACGCAGGGGATGCCGGGCGGGAGGTGACACTGACCGGATGGGTCAGCAATCGAAGGGACCTGGGCAGCCTCCTGTTCGTCATGATCCGAGATCGGACGGGTGAAGTCCAGGTGGTATTCAACGAGAACACCGGGGGGCAGCTGTGGAGGCTGGCGAGGAAATGGCGTCGCGAGTACGTGGTTGCTGTTCGAGGAAAGCTTCGCGAACGTTCTCCTGAGACGGTGAACCCCGACAGTCCGACCGGGTCGGTCGAGGTTGTGCCGTCCGAAATCCGACTTCTGAATACCTCCGAGAGCCAGCCCTTTTACATAGAGGATGGTGTGCAGGTTGAGGAGGCCCTGCGGCTGAAATACCGATACCTGGACCTCCGTCGCCCCGAGATGCAGAAAAACCTGATGCTCCGGTCAAGGACCAACTCGCTGGTGAGGCGTTACCTCGAGGACAGGGAATTTTGCGAGGTGGAGACTCCCTACCTGACCCGCAGCACACCGGAGGGAGCGCGGGACTACCTGGTGCCGAGCCGCGTGGCACCTGGAGAGTTCTATGCCCTCCCGCAGTCACCTCAGCTCTTCAAGCAGCTGCTGATGCTCTCAGGATTTGACAGGTACTACCAGCTGGTGAGGTGCTTCCGCGATGAGGATCTACGTGCCGACCGCCAGCCTGAGTTCACCCAGCTTGATCTCGAGATGTCGTTCACCGGGACCGAGGAGGTCTACGAGCTGCTGGAAGGTCTCATGGTTGAGCTCTTCGGGGAGCTATGGGGTGTGGATGTGAAGACACCGTTTCCCCGGATGAGTTATACGGAGGCGATGGAGCGCTACGGCAGTGATAAACCGGACCTGCGGTATGACCTCGTGATACATGATCTCTCGGAGTGTGTCGCTGACTCTGAGTTCCGTCTGTTCTCCGGCACCGTCGCTGACGGAGGTACGGTGAGGGGAATTGTGCTGCCTTCGATGTCTGACGCCGCCCGTTCCCAGCTGGACGAATGGGAGAGGCGCGCCATCGACCTCGGTGCTCGAGGGCTGCTGTGGTTCGCCTGGGAGGACAGTCCGATGGGCGGTGCGGACGCTGTTCGGTCTGCCGTTGTCAGGCATCTGTCCGATGCAGAACTTCGCTGTATGGCCCGCCTCGCCGGTGTGAAGAGGGGCGACCTCCTCCTGGTGTGTGCCGGTGAGACCACCGATGTGTGCCGCATTCTCGGCGGGCTCCGGACCAGCCTGGCACGAACCCTGGATCTGATACCCCGGGATGACCGGCTCGAGTTTCTGTGGGTGACGGAGCCCCCGCTGTTCGAGATGGATGGGGAGGGTGCGGTGACGAGTGTTCACCACCCCTTCACGGCTCCTCTGGCTTGTGACGTGCACCTGTTGGACAGTGATCCGCTCTCGGTGGGTTCCAGGGCCTACGACCTGGTCCTCAACGGTGTGGAATTGGGTTCGGGCAGCCTGCGAATCCACGAGCGGCATGTCCAGGAATCCGTGTTCCGCGCTCTCAACATGGACGAGCGGGAGCAGGAGGAGAGGTTCGGCTTCTTCCTCAGGGCCCTGGCCTACGGGCTGCCGCCCCACGGCGGCATTGCACTGGGCTGGGACCGGCTGGTCATGCTTCTGGCCCGCCAGGCCAATATTCGTGAAGTCACTGCCTTTCCGAAGACCACCGCGGCCCGTGACCTCATGGCAGGAGCGCCGGCACCCGTTTCCCCCGAGCAGCTTCAGGAACTGGGCCTGAAAAAGATCGACGAATAACCCCTATACGGACCTCGCACATGTTGTCATGACCGGGGGCATATGATAATATTGAACTGCGGATGAGAGGCCACGATGTACCTTTTCCGGCACGTGTCGCTAAGGAAAAGCATGGCATCCGTTATTCATCGAGGGTGAGCTTGTACAATTCGCACTTCCTGCGGTGTGCGTGGCTGGCCGGATGTTTGACCCAACCCCATCACTCCGGGAGCCTGAGCTGATCGGTAGCGGGCATGCCTCCGTCGAGTGGACGTCCAAAGCCGGTCATAAGGCACCCACCTGTTAAGAGCGGGTTCGAAACAGGCGGGAGACACGGCACTGCGGGAGTGCGATTTGTTATTTGCCCAGCAGAACAGGTATCCTGTCTGACTGCTGCACTCTCAGGTAGGCGGGCCCCGGGATCCCCCCCTCGGTGCTCCGCGGAGCGAAGCTGAACCAACCGTCGGGATAGACGCTCACCTGCCCTTCACTCACCACGGTTTGACACTCGTGCATCTGCAGTGTGTATCCAAGCGTGGTGTGGCCTGCCTGAGCTGCTATACCGACTATGGGTTCGCCCGGCCTGAGGGTGGCTCCCGGTTGTGGCAGCGCGACAGCAATGCCGCCGGGGCCGGGATCCAAGCCGATAGCTCTAGCCACCAGCACCGCACCCTCCGCGCGTGACGCCGGAGCGTGCAGGCGCAGGCTTGCATCTTCATACCCCTGTATCAGCCCCAGTTGCTGCGCCCTTCGTGCATAGCAGTCCACGCTGGCTCCCGCCGATCGAAGATGGCGGGCCGCCCCTGCATCTGCCACCGAAAGGATCACTGCGGCTGCTTCGCGGCGGGTTATCGGCTCGTGGGGATGCAGCAGTGCCGGTTCACCGTAGTGTGAGGGCTCAAGGAAACCGGCGGCCACCATAGCTCGAACGATGTGCGCCAGGTCGGCATCCTCCATGTCGAGCATGTCCGCGAAGCTGAGCGGGTAGACGTCAACGCTGCCGGGTATCATCTGCTCGAAAGGTGTGGCGGCGCGATGCACGCTCTCGATGAATTCAGCGCGGGTGATGATCCGATCCGGCTCGAATAGCCCCTCCCTGTTGGTGGCTAGGGCGTTTCTCAGGGTCAGAAGGGATACGGGGACCTCTGCCCAGTGGTCGTGGCAGTCCACAGCACCTCTCCAGACCACGGTGGGGTCCCTCTGCAGGGGTTGTCCAATGTATACGTGACCACCGACACTCGCCACGGCCTCACCATTTACCAGGACCTGCACTCCGTCCGCTGTGGGCTGGGCAGCGAGAGCGGTGTGCACGATCGACTGCAAGAGCACGAGTTCGCCCCAGCTGCCCGCGCTTAGGGTGCCGAGGGCTGCATCAAAATCGACTACCAGTATATTATCTGCGAGGCTCACCCTGCGCAGTCCAGGGTCACCCGAGAAATGCTCACGGAAGCGCGGGGATTCCAAGAGCACCCCCAGCGCCCCAGCAGCCCGGGCACACCGATGCCTTAGATCCCCGACATCGTGGCTTACGGGCAGCAGCTGGAGGTCGCCTCCGATGAACTCAGGCTGGTAGATGACAACCTCACCTCGCGGTGGCGCCGTGGATTCTCCGATCGTCGGAACCACGAGAAGCAATGCCAGGATGGTGATAATGTAACGGTACTTCATACAGGGTCTCCTCCCAGCGCTAGTATGTGTTCCCCTGCATGGAAATATGAACCGGGTGCGAGGGATGGGCATTTTGTGGTTCTCCGAAGGTATGACGGTGCGGGGGTCGAAACGTATCATGGAGGATCATACGAGTTAAGGGGAGGTAAAGGCGAGATGACCATCATAGACTTACGCAGCGATACTGTGACGCGACCCACCGAAGAAATGCGCCGTGCCATGGCCCAGGCTGAAGTTGGCGATGATGTCTACCGCGAGGATCCCACGGTGAACCGTCTGCAGGAGCTTGCCGCCGAGATGCTGGGCAAAGAGGCCGCCCTTTTCGTGGCCAGTGGGACCATGGGGAACCAGGTATGCATCATGGCTCATACCCAGCGCGGCGATGAGATCATTCTCGAAGAGTCAGCCCATATCTTCCACTTTGAAGCAGCGGGAGCATCTCTGCTGGCTGGATGTCAGAGTAGAACCATACGAGGATGCGGGGGCGTCTTGGATCCCCAGGATGTCAGGGCTGCCATCCGTGACGACAACGTGCACCTGCCTCCCAGTCGTCTCCTGTGCCTGGAGAACACCCATAACCGCGCCGGCGGTACGGTGATCGATGAGGTGATGATGCAAAGGCTCGCCGATGTAGCACACGAGAACGGACTGGCGGTACACCTTGATGGTGCGCGCGTTTTCAACGCTGCCTGTGCACGGGGAGTTCACGTCCGGGAGATGACTGTCCCTGTGGACAGTGTTCAGTTCTGCCTATCCAAGGGCCTGGCGGCCCCGGTGGGTTCTATCGTGGCCGGACCGGCCGAGTTCATTGAACGGTGCCACCGGGCCAGGAAGGTCCTGGGCGGAGGTATGCGGCAGGCGGGTATCCTTGCGGCGGCGGGAATCGTGGCCCTGGAGACGATGGTGGACCGCCTGGCTGAGGACCACGACCACGCCCGTCTTCTCGGTGAGGCTATAGCGGAGATGGGGCCCTTCTGCGTGGATCTTGACAGCGTCCAGAGCAACATAGTCATTTTCGAGGTGGATCCCGAGCACCTGACTCCTGCCGAGCTGGTTGCCCACCTTGCCGAGTACGGGATCAGGGCGGGCGCCATAGGTCCAGAGCGCGTCCGCATGGTGACCCACTATGAAATAGATCGCTCTGACGTCCTGAGGACCATCGACGCCATGCACGAGATAGCGGAGAGTTCATGAGGTGAGGAGTGAGACAGCTTGCGTTCGTTCGAACCGTTTGACCTGTTGAGCTTCGAGTTCGTCAGCGATCCCCGGGTGGACCCCACGGGGGACAGGGTCGCCTACGTCCGTCACACGGTAGAACCTGAAGATGATGAGTATCGCGCGCAGATATGGATATGCAGCCGCGGCGAGAAGGGAGGCCGCGCCTTCACGGGGGCCTCCGCGAGTGACACTCACCCACGCTGGTCGCCTGGTGGACGATGGCTGGCCTTTCTGTCGAACCGACCCGTGTCCGGAAAGGAGTGCGGCAGCCAGATATGGGTGATATCGCTCGGCGGTGGTGAGGCACTTCCCCTCACCTGCATCGATGGTGGCGTGTCAGCCTTTGCGTGGTCTCCCGGGGGAGACCGGATCGCCCTGGTGGCGAGGTGTGATCCCGCCGAAGGGATCGTTGCCCACGAGGATGATGACCCCGACCCGGAAGACAGGCTGCAGAGGCTGTATCAAAAGTACAACGACGACGTCAAACACATAAAGAAGATCAAGTACAAGGCTGATGGAGCGGGCTTCCTCGAGGGCAAGGGTGCTCACGTGGGGGTGGTGCCCTTCATCGCCGGTGATCTCTCAGCAGATGGTTTCGCCGAGGTGGTGGATGTAACCCCCGGTGACTTCAACCACTCCTCTCCTGCGTGGTCTCCGGACGGTCGATGGATAGCCGCCAGCGCGTGCCGGGCCGATGACCCGGACATGCAGCGATTCAGTGACATCTGGCTGTTTTCCGCGGACGGCGAAGGTGAGCCGGTGAAGGTGACCGACAGCTCCGGTCCAGCGTCGTCTCCGAGCTTCTCGCCGGATGGACGCCGCATTGCCTACCTGGGCAACAGGCGTGAGATTACCGGCGGCTACACCAACACACGCATGTGGATAGCGGACGTGGGTGATCGGGTCGGCACGGACGGAGATTTCACACTCACCGACCTGACAAAGGGTACCGATGTGACCTTCGGAGACCGCGGCATCTCCGATATGCGATTCAGCGGTCCCGCCCCGGACATCGCGTGGAGCCCGGATGGCGGTTTCCTCTATCACGTGACCAGCGAGAGAGGCACCACCCAGGTGGTTCGGGTGGACGCCGATACCGGTGCCTGTAGACTCGTTACGACGGGTGACCGGGTCATCTTCAATGCTCACCTGCGCCCGGATCTCGGTGTCGCCTCCCTGGCGGTGGCGGACGCCATGAGTCCGGCAGACATCCGCTGGCTTGAACTGTCCGAGCCGGTTGTCGGAGCAGGCCTATTCAGCGATGATGTGCTGGAGGGCTCCCTTCAGAAAGCACCGGAGCGGACGATGGTCGTCACCAATGAGGAGCTTCTGGCCCAATGCCGGGTGCTGACCCCTGAGCGCTTCACAGCGAAGGCGACCGAGGATGATCCCGACGTGGACGTATGGGTTATCCGGCCCGACGGTGACCAGGACAGGCTCCCGGCGATTCTCCAGATCCACGGGGGGCCGACCGCCATGTACACGGGCACCTTCTTTTTCGAGTTCCAGCTGCTGGCTGCAGCCGGCTATGCTGTTGTCTTCACCAATCCCCGCGGCAGCTCGGGTTACGGA
>PWUB01000236.1 GCA_003563755.1 Clostridia bacterium | reverse complement strand
GCATGAAGGAAGAAAGAACGTAGTTCTCTGAAGGAGTTCCCTCGGGCGGTCGGCCGATCCCCACCCTGAGTCGGGCGAAGTCGGTACTGTTCAGCTCGGAGGCAACTGACCGGACCCCCTTGTGTCCCCCGCTCCCCCCGCGGGGGCGCACCCGCAGTCGGCCCAGGGGCAGATCCATGTGATCGTGAACCACCATTACCTCGGAGGCATGCAGCCCGTGCTGTTTCACCCAATGGCGCACGGCGATCCCGCTGAGGTTCATGTAGGTCAGGGGGCGAAGTACCAGGATCGGATCATCCCCCAACCTCATCTCGGTCCAGTGTCCCCAGGAGCCCTCCCGGTACCTACCGCCGGTGAGTCGGTCAACCACGGCGAAACCTACGTTGTGCCGGGTTGCCCGGTACCGCCTACCCGGGTTACCGAGGCCGACGACCAGCCTCACCCCCACGCAGTCTCACCTCGTTCCTCAGAACTGCTCGGGCTCAGGCCGCGGCTCCTCGGTCTCTTCTTCTTCCTCTTCGCCCACGAGTTCGGGCTCGAGATCCTCGTCGAGGAGCTCCTCTTCCTCCTCGGGTTCATCGACTTCCAGGCGCGGCTGTACCAGCGTTACGATGGTCTCGGTGGGCTCACTGAGAACCTCGATGTCCTCCGGTATGTCCACGTCGGACACGGTAATACTGTCTCCAAGCTCGAGCCAGGAGATGTCCACCGAGATGCTCTCCGGTATGTCGCCCGGGAGGCACTGCACTTGAAGCTCACGGATGCCGTGCTGCAGAACACCTATACCGCTGGTAGCCTCCTCCTCACCGAGCAGGTCCAGAGGCACGCTGGTGGTGATTTTCTGATCCAGGTCAACCTGGTAAAAGTCCACGTGCAGGATGGTCCTCTCCACCGGATCGCGCTGGATCTCACGGACCATCACCACCCGCTCCCCTTCTTCTGTATCATTGATGCTGAGGTTGAGGAGGCCGCGCTCTCCTCCCGCCACCATCACCCTGACCATCTCAGACTCGCTGACCTTGAGTGCAACGGTATCGGTGTTTCTTCCGTAGAGGATGACGGGAACATACCCCTCCTGCCTGAGCTGGCGGGGATGCCCCGGAGTTCGCAGGCTCGCACTGACTGTGACTTCGTTTTTCATGAGCTACCCTCTCCTTGTCATGATCCCAGCCTATCCTACCCCCAGGAATAACTCGTGTCAAACGTCCTCGGTGGCGGAGGCGAACAGGTCGCTGACGGAGCGATCCTCGTGGATCCGCCTTATGGCCTCACCGAGCAGCGGTGCCACCGAGAGGACGCGGATCTTGTCCAGCTGGTGCTCGTCCACCGGGATCGTATCGGTTAGGACCACCTTCTCGATCGGGGCATCGGCCAGGCGCTGCAGGGCGGGAGCGGATAGTACACCGTGAGTGGCAGCGGCGAGCACCCTCCTCGCGCCGTGTTTCCGCAGGGCCTTCGCGGCCGCGCATATGGTTCCCGCCGTGTCGATCATCTCATCGAGGAGCAGGGCCGTCTTGCCGCTCACGTCGCCGATCACGTGGAGGGCATGTGCCACCCCGGCCTCGGGCCGGTGCTTGTCCACGATGGCTATCGTCGCCTTGAGACGGTTGGCCATGTCACGAGCCCGGGCGACGGCACCGGTGTCCGGTGCCACGACGACCATATCACTGGAGTCGAGGGTGCCAAAGTGAGTCGCCAGGGTACCGATACCCGTCAGGTGATCCACAGGAATATCGAAAAAGCCCTGGATCTGTCCGGCGTGCAGGTCCACCGTCAGGATCCTTCCGGCCCCTGCTTGTGCGAGGAGGTTCGCAACCAGCTTGGCGGTTATGGGTTCCCGCCCGCGGGTCTTTCTGTCCTGGCGGCCGTATCCATAGTAGGGGATCACCGCCGTGATGCGCCTCGCCGAGGCCCGGCGCAGGGCATCGATTATGATGAGCAGCTCCATGAGGCTATCGTTCACCGGCAGGCAGGTCGACTGTATCACGAAGGAGTCCGTTCCGCGGACGTTCTCCTCTATTATGACCCTGATCTCGCCGTCACTGAATCGATTCGCAACCACGTCCGCCAGGGGGATGCCCATGTTGTCACTGATCGCCTGCGCCAGCCGCGGGTTGGCATTGCCGGTGAAGATCTGCAGATTTCCGTAGCTCTCACCCATCCTCACTACTCTCCCCTCTCCTGGTCCTCATCTTGCTGGAAACGGCGCAGCACCCATCCTTGCTTGTTCACCTGCCGCTTCCGTGCCACGGCCAGACTATCCGGCGGAACATCACCGTCGACGGTGGAACCGGCCGCAACTAACGCCCGGGATCCGACGGTGATGGGAGCTATCAGGTTAGTGTTGCATCCGATGAACGCCCCGTCGCCGATCACTGTCCGGTGCTTGTGCCTGCCGTCGTAGTTAACGGTGATGCTGCCAGCGCCCATGTTCACTCCCTCGCCCACATCGGTATCGCCCACGTAGCTGTGGTGGGGAAGCTTACTGCCCCGGCCCACCCGGGAGTTCTTCACCTCGGCGAAGTTTCCGACCTTCGCCCCCTCGGAGATGTGGTTGCCGGGTCTGAGGTGCGTATACGGGCCGACGGTAACTCCGTTCTCCAGGGTGCTCTCCTGCACTACAGAATACCGGACCCACACCTCGTCCTGAAGCGTCGCATCGATGAGATGGCTCATCGGACCGACCTGGCACCGGGCGCCCACGCGGCATCTCCCCTCGAGGGTGGTGAAGGGATGCAGCACGCTATCCCTTCCTACCCGGGCCTCCGGATACACCCAGGTGGTGGCGGGATCCATGACCGTGACTCCCTGGTCCATGATGCGCTCCAGGATCCGTTCTCGCATCGCCGCCGTGGCGGCAGCCAGCTCCCCGCGGGTGTTCACACCCATCACGCTGCGGGCATCCTGTGCCTGCACCACCTGTACCGTGAGGCCCTGCTGCCTGAGCAGTGGGAACACGTCGGGCAGGTAGTACTCTCCCTGCACGTTCTCCGGGCTGAGCAGGGGGAGGACCTCCAGCAGGTGTTGCGCTCGAAAACACGCTATGGCAGTATTGATCTCCCGTATGGCCGCCTCAGCGTGGGATGCGTCCGCTTCCTCCACGATGTCGACCAGCTCACCGTCCTCGTCCCGCACCACCCGTCCCAGCCCGGTGGGATCATCCACCACGGCCGTCAGCAGTGTTGCCGCAGCACCGCTCTCGACGTGGCGCCGCATGAGTCTCTCCAGCATGCCCCCCGTCACCAGGGGTGTGTCGCCGTGAAGAACCAGCACATCCCGAGCAGAGGCCAGGGTAGCGGATGCCGACCTGACTGCGTGCCCGGTACCCCGCTGCTCCTTCTGCACCACATACTCTACACCATCCCCGAGGGCCTCGCGGACGCGGTCGCCCTGGTAGCCGATGACGACCGTGGGGCGCTCGATTCCGGCCTCGACGACTGCGTCGACCACCAGCTGCAGCATAGGGACTCCCATAACGGGATGCAGAACTTTGAGCGATGTTGATTTCATGCGGGTTCCCTGACCCGCCGCCAGGATCAACCCTTTGAAGGTACCCATGCAGCTCACCCTTTCTCCTGACACATACATATTCTCTATCCCCAGGCAGTTGTCTGCAAGTTGATCCCGGCACGGAGTCCAGGAGCCGGACTCCGTGCCCGGTCCTTCAGTCCCTCGCAGGTCCCATGACCGCGCGGTACTCCCTACGTCCCTCGGCGACAGCCGCCTGATACACCTGTGCCAGCTCCTCCTCTATGTAGTGTCTCGTCGTGGAGTTGATCGGATGGGCGATGTCAATATGCTCGCCCCCGGGCAGCTTTCGGCTCGGCATGGAAAGCACTATCTGGCTGTCGCGACCCTCAACCAGCTTGATCTCGTGCACTACGAAACAATCGTCGAAGGTGAGAGATGCCACGGCCCGGATCCGGCCGCCGTCTACGCGTCGCATCCGCACTTCGGTGATGTCCATGGGTCTCCTCCTCTCCCGGCCACCTCTACCAAGTACCATTCTATGGTAGGCGTGCAAATCCTGCCAGGAGAGTCCTTCTATTTCAGAGGAGGCGCCGTGGAATGAACATCCACTCGCGCTCCGTCAGAGGCGAAGTGTACTTCGACCAGGGACACGTAATCCTTCATCAGCTTTCTATCGGGTGCTCCGGTGGCAGCCACAACTCCCACTCCGAGGACTTCAACCTCGAACTCTGCCAGCAGGTCGCACGCCCCCTTCGCTGTACCGCCGCCCCTCATGAAGTCATCGATGATAATGACCGAGCTGCTCTGATCCACGGCCCTTCGAGGCAGCGACATCGTTTGAATACGGGACGATGACCCCGAAACGTAGTTGATGCTCACCGAGCTGCCCTCCGTCACCCTGCCGTCCCTCCTGATGAGCACCAGGGGAAGGTTGAGGGCCCTGGCCGTCATCATGGCCAGAGGTATACCCTTGGTTTCTATCGTAGCAACGCCGTCGGGCTCGAGGGGTTCGAAATGACATGCGAAATAGGCTCCTATGGCCTCGGCCCAGCGAGGGGAGAAGATAATGTCCGTCATGTACAGAAACCCGCCGGGCAGAACGCGCCCCGGATCCGACAGCTCGGTGATCAGCGTCTCGGTGATGCAGCGGATCTGATCAGGAGAGGGACGAACGTTCAGCCGCACGCCCCCCGTGGCACCCGGCAGGGTCTGCACGTCACCGCACCGGGCGGCACGAAAAACCTTCTTGATGACCGAGACATCCTCGGAGACCGTCGACCTGGCGACCTCCATCTCCCGGGCAAAACCGCCGAGGCTGAACACCCTGCGGGGATTGCCGACGAGACAGTTAACTATGTAGGCGACCCGCATGGGACGAGACCATCTTTCAGTCAAACCGTCGTCCCCCTTACCCAATGGTGTACACGAGCGAACATTGTTCCCTCACTGTCTATACAATATTCGCTAGGCGCCGGCGAAGCAAACCTCTCATTCAGTATCACCACCAAGGAGATCCTCCACCGCCCTGGCGTGATCCGGGCGGTCCACATCGAGAGCGATCTCGGGGTGCTGGCAGAAAACCGCCACACCCGTGGCTCCCGTGATCCGTCGGAATACCTTCTCCACGTACCCCACGGACATGGTGCGAGTCACCAGGCGCAGCAGGAACCAGGGGCCCAGGAGCAGGGCCATGCGCAGCACGCTCTTTCTCGCCTCGTAGAACCTCTGCAGCTCGGGCAAGACCCGCCGGATGCTGTGTTCGGTGCCCAGGAAGCAGTTGCCGAGGGTAACCTCCGCATCCCGGAGAGAAGCGAAGGTTCGCTTGATCTGGGGGTACTTGCTCTCGCTCACCTCCCTGGTGACGACCGGGACGAAGAACTCTCCCTCCCGGGCAAGACACTCCCGCACTAACTCATCCACACAGGATCCTGAAAGCAGGGGCACGTCGTCGGTCACGAAGAGGAGATACTCGGCACCGGAGCTCATCTCGAGGCCCATTCTCACGCTGGCAGGGAAACTGTCCCCCGCAGGAACGAGCTGTACTCCCTCCAGATCGAGGCGCTCCCTGAACTCGGGGAAACCAACCAGGAGGATATCCCGGACGCGGGCCGACTCGCGGAGGGCATCGATCACGTACTGGGCCAGACATCGATCCTTCACGCGGACCAGGGCCTCGTACTTTTCGCCGGAGACCTCCTGCAGTGAACCCTCGTTCAGTGCTCCCGCCAGGATAACCGCATTGACACTAACATCATCAGCTGTCATTTTCGATGAACTCCCATCCTCTCCCACTCCGAAACAAGGCCGCAAATACCCGCGCTCCCGCACCCTCCAGGGATCTCAGCGCCTCCATGTCATCGTGACAGCCCTCCTCGTCCCTGCCATAAAGGGTGTAAAAACATGATCCGCTGCCCGTCATGACGACGGGCCTGTTAACCACCCGCAAGAAGGCATCGCTCCAACGGGCGAGCTCCGGATGGCATCGAAGGGCCGGCTCCTGCAGATCATTGTGAATGCCGGACAGCGCCTCGAGGACCTCTCCACGGTACAGTCTGGCGGTCACGTCAGCCGTCGTCATGGGCGTCGTCTGTGGGGAAGGTGTGAGCCTATCGTAGGCTCGGTACACGTCGGCGGTGCTCACGTGTACCGGGGGGCACATCAGCAGAACACGAAAGCGGCCCAGGAAGGGGAGGGGTCTCAGCACCTCTCCGCAACCCGTGGCCTCCCGGGTGCCACCCTCGAGAAAGAAGGGTACATCGGCACCCAGGGTAAAGGCCAACTCCTCGGGCGAGACGGAGTCGACCTGTCCCGGCGCCTTCAGTGCCCTTGCGGCCACGACGAGGGCTGCGGCTGCGTCGCTGCTTCCCCCTCCCAGGCCTGCTCCAACGGGTATGCCCTTGTGCAGAAGCACGGTCACATCTGCCGATACGCCCGCCGACCTGAGGGCCCTGGTGATGAGGTTGTCGCCGGATTCATCCCCGGAGGGAACTCGAGGGTCATCGCACTGTATCACCATCGACGATGAAGCCCCCCCGGGGCGAAACTGGAAGGTCATGGTATCGTGAAGGTCGATCAGCTGCATGAGGGAGCTGACGAGATGATACCCGTCGCCTGCGGATCCGAGAACCCTGAGTCCGAGGTTGATCTTGGCGTATGCCCGCACTGATACCGAACCAGGAGAAGCTACCACTCTGACATCTCCCCAACACGCTGAGCCGTTGTCTATTCCTTCCGCTCAGGGGGGCGTCATTCCTGCTGCCCAGTCTTCACCCTCGGAGTCGGGATGCTCCCCGGGATGGGTGAGCCTCTGCACGGACAGTTCCTCTTCCCTCGCCCACTCCCTGAGGACACCGGTGACGCCCTGGTAGTCCTCGTAGAAGATGACCAGTGAACCGCCGTCGGGTAGACCCTCCAGGGCGCGCCTGGCTGCATCCTGTTCATCGAGAATTATCTGTACCTTCTCCTCGGGGTGCGACGACTGGAGGATGCCGCTCAGCAGGTGCCCGGCGACTTCCCCCGCGCGGCGCCCGGGATTTTCCTGGTCCTCCTTGATGATCATCCGGTCCAGGTAGCGGGCCGCGATCCTGCCGGTGGCCCTTATGTCATCGTCCCGCCGGTTGCCGGGCACTCCGATGACCCCTGCCCACCGCTCTCCGGGCAGCGAGCGCAGTGCCTGCAGTGTCACCGCGTAGCCCGCGGCGTTGTGGCCGTAGTCAATGACCACGTGCCTGTCACCGAGCCGGTACACCTCGAAGCGGCCGGGGTTCTTGTCGCCGGGATCGAAGGTGGATACGGCCTTGCCTATGGTGGTGGGTGAGACTCCCGAGGCCAGGGCCGCCGCCGCCCCCGCCGCCAGGTTCTGAACATTGTGCTCGAGGATGCCTCCCATGGTGAGGGGGGCATCGGACAGGTTGGCCAGGGTGGCCACCTTGCGCCCGCGGGCCCACAGCAGGCGATTATCGGTCACGAACACTCCCGAACCCCCGGCGTTGAGGTGTTTCATCAGGGATAGGTTGTTGTCCTGCACGCTGAACAGGACCGCCTCTCCCAGGCACGACGATCTCATCTCCATGACCCGTGGATCATCGGCATTGAGGACCGCCTTCCCCCAGCGGGGAACCGCCTCCACCACCAGGGACTTGACGTCGACCAGGTCCCCCAGGGTCTCAACACCGTCCTGGCCGAGGTGATCTGACGAGATGTTGGTGACCACCGCCACGTCACAGTAGTCGAAGGCCAACCCACCCCTGATGATTCCGCCGCGGGCGGTCTCTAAGACGGCAAACTCCACCTGGGGATCCCGCAGTACGACCCGTGCGCTCCACGGTCCCGTGGTGTCGCCCGTCACGGCTCGTTCGCCCGATATGTAGATGCCGTCGGTGGTGGTGATGCCGGTGGCGTAGCCGGCGCTCCGGAGGATGTGCTCGAGCAGCCGGACGGTGGTGGTCTTGCCATTGGTGCCGGTCACGGCGATTATGGGGATTCTGCCTCTCGCACCACACTGGGGAAAGAGCTGATCCACGATGGCCTGGGCGGCATCGCGCTTTCTCCCGCTGGAGGGGTACTGGTGCATCCTCAATCCCGGTGCGGCGTTGACCTCCACCACCGCCCCTCCAAATCCCCCGTTACCATCCCCCACGGGTTCCGATATGTCCCCGGTGACCAGGTCGACGCCGGCCACGTCCAGGCCCACGATCCGGGCCGCACGGCGGCACATGTTAGCCGCCGAGGGATGGACGGATTCCGTGACGTCGACCGCCGTCCCCCCTGCGCTGAGGTTGGCCCCATCCCTGGCCTTTACGACCTGGCCGTCGTCGGGAACCGATTCCACGGTGAAACCCTGCCTCTGCAGGGTCAGAACCGTGAGATCATCCAGGGGTATGTGGGTCAGGGGGGCCTCGTGCCCCTCCCCCCGCTCGGGGTCTTCGTTGATCTTCTCGACGAGCTCGCGGATACTGCGAATGCCGTCCCCCGTCACCGTGGGTGGGATCCGGTGACTCGCTGCCACCACCTCGTCACCGACGATCAGGACCCTGTACTGCTGACCCGGGATAAACCGTTCCACGATGACTTCGTCGTCAACCTGCCTCGCCAGCTGGAAGGCCCTTCGCCACGCCTCCTCATCGCTGAGGTTGAGGCTGACGCCGTTGCCCTGGTTACCCCGCCTCGGCTTGATCGCCACCGGACCGTCCAGCCGCCTGGCCGCCTCGATCAGTTCCTCCGCCGTGCGCGCCAGGTAACCCTCGGGAACGGGGACACCGCATTCATCAAGAAGACGCTTGCAGAGCACCTTGTCCCCGGCGGTGTCCACGCCTATGCAGCCGGTCTCCGCCGTGATGGTGGCCTGAATCCTCTTCTGTCGGCAGCCGTAGCCCAGCTGCACCAGGCTGCCCTCGTCCAGCCGCATGGCCGGTATGCCTCTTCTTTCGGCGGCCTCGACTATGGCCCTGGTGCTCGGGCCGAGATCTGCCTCCCGCTTGATTCGGTCAATCAGCTGAATGCTCTCGGCGATGTCCACCTGGTGCCCCGCGATCAGGGCGTTGAGGATGTCCACCGCCTCCTGGGCCGCCGCCTGGGCAACGGCCGCGCAGTCACACTCCACCACCACGCGGTATTCCGAAGCGCAGAGACGGCGGGTTTTTCCGTATATGACCTCACTGCCGACCAGTGCCTGCAGTTCGAGAATGAGGTGCTCCAGTACGTGTCCCATGAGCGTCCCCTCGCGGAGGCGTTCCACGAAGCCCCCTGGATGACCGCGAGAGCAGTGGTGTTCGCGGAGGGAGGGAACCAGCGCGAGGAGCCGCTCGACGAAGCCGTCAATTTCAGAGGTCAATAGCCCGTCCCCTTCAGCCAGATCAAGGTCCAGCTGGATCACCGGGTAGTGGCTGTGAATGCTCCGCCCGGAAAAAGCACGCATCGCAGTGATTTTCACCCTTATGCCCCCTTCATGGAAGGAAGTAATCACCACGTAGTGTGCTACCGTCATCATGAGAGTATACTCCGCATGCCTTCCACGAAGGGACCAGGTCACACAGTGATTTCCAGCAGATCGAAGACGTGATCGATGCGCCCGGAGACGCTTATGCGGCTCGATCCCGCACTGAGCAGTCCCACGACCATGTTGTCATCATCCACGAGTACGGAACCGCTGTCACCCGGGTTGGCGATGGGATCGGTGAGTATCTGTTCGGTGAACAGCGCCTCACCAACATCTCCCATGTTCACCTTGATGGTGGCATCCAGGACCGTGATCCTGCCCTCATTGAGACCGCTCGATCGACCGCTCTTTCTCACCCGCAGCCCTTCCTCGGGCTGCCTGGTGCCCTGCAGCTCGCCGATACCCATTATGTCGAAGGAAACCGCGCCTGGATCCTCCGGCTCGGCCACCGCAGCATCAACGAGATTGTCCCTGCGACCGATGCGGCGGAACTCTACCCGGTAGTCGGGAACGAAGATCTGCAGCAGGGCATTGAGCCCGCGCTGGACTCCAACTGCCCGGGGGCAGGTAACCTCGGGTGCCTGGAGGTATATGGGCACGAAGCGCTTCAGGGTGCCGATAACGTCATCAGGCTGCTGACCGCCGTCGTACATGGCGGGCTGCAGGATGAGGTCTCCAACCCTGGCTCTCCCGTCCTTTCCGGCAGAGGTATTGGCCAACACGTGGTTGTTGGACAGAATCAGCGGTTCGCCGGTGGCCGCATCCCTCACCGCAGACCCCAGCGTGCCCGCGGTGACCCTGAGATGCCCGACGCTTATGCCTCCCATCGCCGGCCGCTGCCGACCGTGTCGGTAGGCGATCTCCTCTCCCGGGGGCGCAAGAGCCCTCACTTCCCCCACCTCGATCACATCGGTGACGATGCCATCATCCAGCTGGCGCGGGATCAGCTCGTGCGCCTGGAGGGACGCCTCGGGGACCTTCTTCGTCACCAATACGACGACCGCCGCAGTGTCCGTCCTCTTCATCTTCTTCGTCTTTCGGCCCACTCCCACACCGACCACGTTGGGCCAGTTCATGAGACGGGCCCCGTACCTCTGCAGTGCCTCAGCGTGTGCCTGCACGGTTGTCACCTCCCCTGTATCGTCGTCGCACAGGCCTGAGCCTGGCTCCGTACATCATATGCGGGGAGGGTATTATGTTGACCTCCTGCGCGGTCGATGTTGTGAGAGGAACTGCGAAGGCGCATAGCCCGCGGCGGGCCTCATTATGTCACCCCCGGGCGGGAGGACAGACTCCGGGGAGAGCAGGGCCCCCGAGAGCGGTGAGTACCGCGGTGTGAACTGAAATGACTAAGGGAGGGGTAACCACCCCTCCCCTGAATGCAATCTGTGAACGCCTCGAATCAAGAGCCGGCGGAAAACTCCAGCTTCGTGGAGGAACCGTTTTCGTCGCATATCATTATCTCCACATCGGAGGTCAACACGTCCGCGTATGTGAAGGATATGCTCCGATTATGCTGACTCTCGCCGAGGCGAACGAGGAAGATGTCAGCATACGTGTTCTCGAGGGTCCCATCCCTTTCGACGATCCGACGACGGCCCCTGTTGGCACGTACACGGACTGCTTCGCCCAGATGCTCTTCAAGATGCTCACGTATCTCATGGAGGGTCACTGGATGACGCTGGTTCCTCATCGGCTCACCCCTTAGCACGCATAAGTCTGAGGACACACATAAATATATTAACACTTTCTGCGCCGTAGGTCAATGAAACTTGTAAGGTTATCAAACTTGCTGGCATACGTCAACCGATTCTCGCGGGATTCTTCCCTCCTGCCGAGAGGAGGCGCGTGGTGATTTGCGCCCTTTGCGGTAGTCTCTTATCAATTCTCTGCCGTCCTGTCTTATCCGCCGGTATCACGAGATGGGCGCAGCGTGCAGGTCGAAATCCCAGGGGATGAGGTCGGCGATCTCAGCTCATCCTAACCGCGGGGGGGAATCGACATGCCGCTTGCACCCTTTTTGGAACCCAGGGCCACGGGGGTACTGGTCAGCATCGGGGGCAGCGAGGATATCAAGGGGCGGACTGAGATCCTGGACAGGGTCGCTGATGAAACCCTCCGGGCGGCCTCTCAACGGGGGGACTGTCGCCTGGTGATCGTGCCCACCGCCACCAGGCGCAGAGACTCGGAGGCGGCCGATGACTACAGCAGCCTGTTCCTGGCCAGGGGTGTCGAGTCCGTCGAGGTGGCACCGCTGTTCTGCCGCAGGGAGGCCCAGGATCCCGACACTGCGGAGATGATCCGCGGATCGGCCGGGATCTTCTTCACGGGGGGCGACCAGGTGCGCATCACCGGGCTGATAGGCGGCACTGCCTGTGGTGATGCCGTGTACGACGTATACATCGGTGGGGGAGTGATCGCAGGTACCAGTGCCGGAGCCTCGGCAATGAGCGAGAACATGGTCATGGGCGGAGATCCCGACCCTGCGCCCCACCGCGGCGCTGTGCGCATGTGCCCGGGGCTCGGACTGCTCTCCGGGGTCATCATCGACCAACACTTCTCCCAGCGGCGGCGCATAGGAAGGCTGGTCACCGTGGTCTCTCAGAATCCCCGCGTCCTCGGACTCGGCATCGACGAGAACACCGCGGTGCTCATCCTGCCTGACGGCCTCCTCGAGGTACTGGGGGAAGGAACGGTAACCATCTTCGACGGCACGGAGATCTCTCACACCAACATCCACGATCTCGAAGCCGGCGGGCCCATGTCCGTCGCCGACCTCAAGATACATATACTTTTGAGGGGAGATATCTTTGATCTCAGAAAACGCAGTCTCGTGGCATCAGCGGTGCCGAGATGACGGTTTCAGCTGTGAAGATGCGAGGGGCGCCGAGCCAGGCCCCGTCAATCCCACGGGACCGTCTCGCACCCTGGGAGCCGTACGTGCAGGCTGTCGCGACCCCGTCCCCGGGCTCTGACATCTCTCAGGGGCGTCGTCTCACTCCGACCCGCTGTCAAGGGCCGCCTCGAGTAGGCCGACGAACAAGGGATGCGGCCTGTTCGGACGCGACCTGAACTCGGGGTGAAACTGGACCCCGATGAACCACGGGTGCCCGGGTATCTCCATCACCTCCACTATGTCCGCTTCCTCCCATATGCCCGAGGGAACCATGCCGGCCGATTCCAGGGCACCGCGGTACTCATTGTTGATCTCGTAGCGGTGACGGTGCCGCTCCCTGATGGTGTCGGTTCCGTAGGTGAGGCGCGCAAGGGATCCCTCCCTCAGGACACAGGGAAAGGTGCCCAGCCGCATCGTCCCACCCTTTCTCTCGATCTCCTTCTGCTCCGGCATGAGATCGATGACGGGCTCTGGTGTCCGGTGATTAAACTCCGTGCTGTCGGCGGTCGGTAGGTCGAGCACGTTCCGGGCGAACTCTACCACGGCACACTGCAGGCCGAGGCATATGCCCAGGTAGGGTATTCCCTCTTCGCGGACGTAGCGAACGGCATCCAACATACCCGCTATTCCCCGGGTCCCGAAACCTCCCGGTATTATCACCGCGTCCACCCCGTCCAACAGGTCCTCGATTAGGGCCTGGTCCTCCTCGAGCTCCTCCGCGCTTATCCACTCTATGCTCACCCGGGCCTCGTGGTGGATTCCGGCGTGAACCAGGGCCTCGACTACGGACATGTAAGCGTCGTGCAGATCGACGTACTTGCCCACGATGGCCACGGACAGCTCCCGCACGGGATTCTTGTAGCGGTGTATCAGCTCGCGCCATTCGGCCAGGTCACGGCATCCCGCCTGCAGTCCGAAGTGGCTGATAACAAGATCGTCCACTCCCTGCTCTTCGAGAACGAGGGGTACCTCGTAGATGGTTTCGAGGTCACAGTTCTCGATCACCGCCTCCCGGGGTACGTCACAGAACAGGGCGATCTTACCCACGACCTCATCGGTCAGCGGCTGGTCACAGCGGCACACGATGACGTCGGGAGCGATACCGATGCCTCTCAGCGACGACACCGAGTGCTGGGTGGGCTTGGTCTTCTGTTCACCCGCTGCATCAATGTAGGGTATGAGGGTAACGTGCACGTAGAGGACGTTGCGCCGTCCCCGGTCAGCCTTCATCTGGCGTATGGCTTCGAGGAAGGGCAGGCTCTCGATGTCACCGACGGTGCCGCCGATCTCGGCGATCACCACGTCGACATCCCGGGCCACTTTCTCGACGCTGGCCTTGATCTCGTTGGTGATATGGGGGATGACCTGGACCGTTCCCCCCAGGTATTCTCCTCGGCGCTCACGCTCGATGACACTGGAGTAGATGGCACCGGTGGTCACGTTGTTGTCCTGACTCAGGTTCTCATCGACGAATCTTTCGTAGTGCCCGAGGTCCAGGTCGGTCTCCGCACCGTCCTCGGTCACAAACACTTCCCCGTGCTGGAGCGGGCTCATCGTGCCGGGATCAACATTTATGTAGGGGTCGAGCTTCATGATACCGACCCTCAGCCCCCTGCTCTTGAGGAGCCTTCCTACAGAGGCGGCGGTGATCCCCTTACCCAGCCCGGACACCACACCGCCGGTAACAAAGATGAACTTCGCCATGATCCAACCTCCTGTCGCAGGACTGTACGAGGCCAGGCGGCGGTGTACTACGGATGGGAGCACCTCTGGAGTCATGCCCGCCGCAAAATGATACACAAACAAATAAGTTCAGCTGCCGGGAGCAACTGAACTGGGTGCCCACGTTCATTTTATTCTCCTTCTATTGGGTCGTCAATCTGCGGGGCCAATATTCATCTCACCGCCCCATGTCCTGCCAGATATGCCGCATCTCGGCGATCTCCGTGAGCGCCCGGGTCGTATCCTCCTGCATGACAGCCACCTTCAGCCTGACCAGGCCGCGGGCGAACCTGTTGCCCTCGTCCAGCTCGAGCACCAGCTGCAGCCGGGCGATCACCTGCTCCCAGGCCTCCTCCAGCTCGGGCAGCCTGCTGTCGGCCCCGCGCCAGTCACCGGACTGTACCGCCCTGTGCAGATCATCGAGGTATCCCTCCACGTCCTCCCCCGCCCCGAGGGGACGCTTCATCCAGGCTCCCGTGGACAGTGCGAAGTAAAAGGCCACCATCAACAGGATGACCCCCAGGTACACCAGCCAGTTGCGCCAGCCCAGCTGTACCCCCCGCACGGTCAGCCGGGCCCCTTGTAGTCGCTGATATCCACCTTGATCGCCAACCTATCCCGGTACAGATCCACGTACAGATTGCCCTGGGAATCCAGGGCAGCGTAGGACACCTGCTGTAGGGTCAGCCCCCGTGAGTCCAGCTGCTGATTCAGCCAGTCTCGATCCAACTCCAGCAGGTGAAGATTGTGTTCGATTATCTCTCCCTCGTATATCAGCTCCATGTTCATATCCTCGGGGCCCTTGACTATCCCCAGGTCCTCGGGTGTCGCCGGGCGCAGCTCGGGGCGCTTTTGAACCGACAGTTCTCCGTTAGTCTCGAGGAGAGCGACCTGCACATCGGAGAAATCGAAGATGCCCTTGGTACGCAAGAGCCCGCGGATGTCGTCGATCTGATAGCGCATGACCCGGAGGTTGTTCTCGAGGATCTTGCCTTCAAGCATCACCACCGTGGGTTCGCCCTTCAAGATCTTGGAGGCCCAGCGCCACTTGATGGTCACGTACTGCAGGACAGCAGCCAGGACCACCCAGGTCACCAGGCCGATCCATGCCGACATCGGCCGTATGTTCAGGTCGACGGTCATCGAGGATGTTATTGACCCGACGGTGATGCCGACTATGTATTCGAAGTACGAGAGCTGGCT
>PWUB01000317.1 GCA_003563755.1 Clostridia bacterium | reverse complement strand
TGCCCCCCTGGCCGGGGCCGTGATCATGAGCGCATTCCAGCTGGTGAGGATCTTGTCATCTTTGGATGAACCCGCTCCCGACGAAGAGCGAGCAGTCTGGCCCGGGCCTCGGCGAGTTCATCCTCAGCGCCGCTTCCATCCTCAGGGTCGCCGGGCGTCTCCCGGACGTGAATCCGGTTCAGGATGTTCTTCCCCTCGAAGTTTCCCTCCTCGGTGACGCCGTACCGCCGACAAAAACGCTCGCCCAGTTCCTCGCCGAGAGTCTGGCGTATTTCCCCGGGCGTCCACACGTAGAACCTCCCCTCCTCGCCCTCGTATTCAGCATCCTCGGCGGGTCTGCCACGTACAGGTGGATCAGCCGCTCACCGTCTCGGCAGTTCGCAGTTTCATCTTCATCGTGTGTTTCATCCTTCGCTGCTGAGCGTTCAAAGCCAGTATTTTGCCGGGTGTTTGGTGAAATGACCCGTTCAGGGCACTGAGAGTTTATGCGACATCTGCTGCACACGGATACCGGGATAAGAAGCCTCCAGCGTCCTGACAGGAGGCCTGGCCAAACCGGAATACCCCATCACCACGATCCTGCCGGATACACGGGGCTCTATCACGATTCTCTCGTAGTGCGGTATTTCGAATATGCGGGTGCTGCGCAGCTGCTGGTAGGTCTTTTCGTAGCTGGCTGCCCATTCCTCGGCATTGGACTGAACGTGGTTGACGTACGTATTCAGCTGCTCTGCAACCCTGCCGGCCAGCTCCGGGTTGTTGCCCATCTTCACCTCTATCACCTCAAATTCGTAGGAGCACCCGGCCGCCTGGCGGAGTCCCAGTAGGTCCATCTGATATCTCGTTCCCGGATCTCTGACCTGCCTGTCGATGATGAAGTAGTCCTCGCGATCCTGGTTGTCAGTGATCAGCGCGTGCTCGAAGGTGGTCTCCTCGCCGTGGTTGACTCTCTTGATTCTTGTCTGGATCCTGTTGAGGTGTTGGCGCTGAAGGAATGGATGCAGCATTGACGGTCGAACGTTGTAGTTGATGTACCCCTTGGTATCCTCGCGGGCGCCATCAATGATCGGTTCGAGACGAGCGTCAACATCCTCGAACACACCCCTTGTGAACTTCTTATGAATGGATACTCGATAATCACTGCTGCGCGGGTAGATGGCCATCATGCTGTTTCCCCGGTAGTATAGGTTGAAATATCCGTCCCGGAGCCGGAGGTCCAGCTCGCCGTGGGAATTCCTGATCAGCCTGAAAAGAAACTGGAAGTCCGAGATGAACCTCCGGTGTTTGGTGTCACTGAAATAGCGTCGCACAACATACCGCCTCCGGTCCCGGTGAACTCCTTGCTCTCTCCCTGCACCCATTGTAGCGAGTAGCGGATACGGCGCAAACCCGTCGAGGCAGCGCGTTGTGAAGACAGCAGAGTGCAATGCCGCTGCTGTGCGGTCACCCGTGCCTTCCCGCACCACGCAACCTCCTCAGCTCCGGGCCTCGGGGTGAGCCCGAAAAGCCCGGATAATGGCGGATCCTTCCCCCTACATCGACGGGCGGTCCTCCCGGTCCGGATCAGGATATCCAGGCTCGGAGTCGTCCTCCAGGGGTATGCCGCCGTACTTCTCGAACCACTCGCAGATACGCCGGATCCGGTCAACTGCCCGCCGCGGCCTGGTCTTACTGTGGTGTTCACCCTGGTATATCACGAGGCGGGTGGCAACACCGCGCTTTTTCAACGACAGATACATCTGCTCCCCCTGGTTCAGCGGACACCGCCAGTCGTGTTCCCCGGCAGTGATCAGTACGGGGGTCCTGATCCCGGTCACGGCAGTCATGGGCGAGATGCGGTAGTAGGCTCCCGGGTTGTGCCACGGCATTCCCAGATCGTCCTGTCTGCGCAGGTGCATATCATCCGTACCGAAGGCGCCGACGTAATCCCACTTTCCGTGTTCACTGGCAGCTGCCTGGAAGCAGTCGCTGTGTCCCACCGCCCAGTTGGTCATGATACCTCCGTAGGAGAATCCCGTGCAGAAAAGAAGCTCGGGATTCGCGATCTCCAGGTCCACCGCGGCCCTCACGCCGGACATCAGGTCATCGTATTCGCGCGGGCCCCAGTCTCCCTGGATGGCCCGGGTAAACTCCTCGCCGTAAGATGTAGAACCGCGGTAGTTGACCCTCAGTACGACATAGCCGAGACTTGCCCAGTACTGCTCATCGAATCGGAACCCGGGAGCATCGTAAGACATGGGACCGCCGTGGATCTGCAGGATCATCGGTGCGGGACCCTCACCTGCAGTTGAAACTGCGGGTAGAGTCAGCAGTCCCTCCACAGGCCGATCATCAGAGTTTGCAAACTGGATCCAGCGCTGCTCCCCGGTGCGACGCTTCAGCGGCACCTCGGAGCACCGGGTGAGACGCTGGGTGGCCGTGAAACCCTCGGAGAGACGATATAGTTGCTCTCCCGTTTTTGCACGGTCCACACCTACCACCACCGCCTGGCCGGCCGCGGCGAGTGTTCCCCGGGTGCATGTGCACAGTCGATCCTCCTCGTCGGGGAAGACGAAGCTCGCGTGCATCCCGGGTCCGGCCAGCAGCAGTCGGGTCTGCCCACGATCTCCGGCAGTGACCAGCAGTCGGTGCTCATCCAACCAAACCGGTGGTCCCATCACGGGACGGTCGAGGTGCTCAGTGAGGATGTCGGCCCCAGTGGTGCGGAGGGGACTTGGGTATACCCTCGCCTCCAGTACGGAATCACACTCTATTTCGTCCGGTACGACGCCCCCGATGCAGGACCAGCCCTCTCCGACGCAGCCCGCCAGGTCACGGATGTCCTCACCCCGCTGCCTCTCGATGCACATGAGGTGTTTCACCGCATATCCGCTCTCCGGTTGCAGGGAGGAGACGAAGGCCAGGCGGGCGGAATCCGGGGACCACCGGGGAAAGGAGACGCCGAGGTCACCCCGGGTGAGCCGCTGGACCCTGTCGCCGTCCGGGGATATGACCCACAAGTCGGTGCGCAGGTTGTTGTCGGCGTCACCCGTACGGTTGGAGACGAAGGCGACCCAGCGCCCGTCCGGCGACCAGCGGGGATGTCGCTCGTCACAGGGGCCGCAGGTGAGCTGTCGACTCTCTCCCCTTGCGGTATCGACAACGAAGAGGTGGGTTCTCACATCGTCAAGGTAGCCGAGGCCGTCGCGCTTGTGCTGGATTCGGTCAATGACCAGCGCGCCCCGATCACCGTCGTACAGCTGCCCCCGAATGCTCGCCAGATATGCCTCCTGCCGGGGTGTGGGCGCCCGTGACGAAAATACTATGCTGCTGCCGTCGGGGGCCCAGTGAAACTCCGTAACCCCCTCGGAGCGGCGAGTCAGCTGCCGGGGCTCCCCTCCCCTATGCACATCCAGGACCCATATCTGAGGCCGCCCGGAAGCATCCGTGCTGGGCAGGTCCAGCTGCTGACGCCCCAAGCGAAACTCCCGCTTCGCCGCCGGTTCCCATTCACGGGTGGACAACAAGGCCAGGTATCTTCCGTCCGGCGACCAGGCGGGAGACCTATCACCGGTGCTCTGCCCGGTGATGCGGTGCGGTTTTCGTGCACCATCGGTGTCGGCCAGCCACAGCTGGGTGTACGTCCTGTTGGTCTCCGGAAAGTGCCCCTGCAGCTGATAGGCCACCTGGGCTCCATCCGGTGAGACCGCAGGCGAGGAGATGGTCGTCAGAAGATAGTAATCGGATAGTCTCAGAGTCTGCATGATAGGTGTGCCTCCCCGTTCACCCGAAGGAAAGTAGGTTCTCCTCTCCGGGGTTGTGTATAGGGGCTTTCCCTGTTCACCCTCCGTTTCCTCCGAGCAGACCCACGCCTTCCGTCGGGTTACGGTTCGCGGTGGCGGCAGGGGTCAATGCGGAAACGGCACAGCGGCCTGTAGCTCCGAGTGAAACACACGGACGGCGTAGTGACTTGCACCGTGGACATACCTTTACCCGTGGCAAGTACGTCTTCATCCCGACATACAGGACTGAGCCGGTTGAACGTCTGACCCGGGTCAGGGATGCGTGTCCGCTCTGAGCCTTCAAGGGCGAACCGGTCCCGGCAAGGAAGTCGTCAGGGCTTACGGAACAGGTAGAGTGCCCAGCCCTTGTAGTCACGACCCCAGCGCAGGTAGGTGTCCCGGGAACGCGTGCAGCGCGTAAGGATCTCCCCCACGTCTGGATCATCG
>PWUB01000003.1 GCA_003563755.1 Clostridia bacterium | reverse complement strand
CGCGGGTGATCCCCTCGCGGACGCAGAAAGCTCTCTCGATGTTCATTATGCGCTCGCCGCCCTTGCGAACCTCGTCGGCCGTCATGTCCCAGCCCGTCACCGCGTTGAGGAACTCGGCCGCCATGTCGAAGGGCATGGCCTCCATGCAGATGGCGGTGTTTTTGCAGACGTTCAGGCTGTCCACCACCGCGCACCACTCTTCGAAGTAGCGGACCAGTTTGCCCTTACCCTCGTACTCACCGGGATATGCAGCCTTCGGGGTTCCGAATCGCCGGATGCTTTCCTCCTCGTCCTCGCTCATCTCGAAAAAGGGCTCGGCGCGTAGGTGGTCGCCGCCGCGGCTGGCCACGCAGTAGCCGAGGCCGTATCCCTTCAGGCCGCGGGGTTCGCCCTGGATGATCTCCAGGCCCTTCACGTGCATGGCGTAGGGTTCGGCCTCCGGGCCTATCCTTCTGGCGGCCTCCCGGGCACCGTCACCTAACAGGTCGCCGACGCCCTCGCGCTGGGCGATCTTGTCAAGCAGAATGAGCACCGTCTCGGCGTTGCCCCATGACAGGTCCAGTCCGTCGGCATCATTGCTGTCGATGATGCCCAGCTCGTTCAACTCCATGAGCATGGCTATGCACTCGCCCGCGGTCAGGGCATCCATCCCGTACCGGTTGCACTTGTCGATGGCTAGCAGGGCGGCCTCGAGGTCGTCGCTGAAGACCCGGGCGGTGAACACGCCCAGGGGTTCAAACTCGGGACCCTCCCCGGCCAGTCCGTCGTACTCACCGCCACTGACGACGAACCAGCGGCTGCAGGGCGCGGTGCACGCGAAGCAGGCACGGTTCTTGACGTTGAACTCCTCGGCGAGTCGCTCGCCGCTCACCCGCTCGGCATGGGGGAAGTACCCGGTCTTGAAGTGCTTGGTGACCAGGATGCCCATGGCGTTGAGGGCTGTGACCAGGCGGGTGGTACCCATGATCTTTCGCGAGGCGTAGTCGGGATGGTTCAGTATCATGTCGTCCAGCTTCGCCAGGAGCTCCCGGAATCTCTCGGGGTCGGCCACGGTCACGGGCCTGTGTCCCCGCACCGCGACCGCCTTCACGTTCTTGGAGGCCAGCACGGTGCCCACCCCGGTCCGGGCCGCTACCCGCACCAGGTTGGCAAACACCCCGGCGAAGGCCACACCGTTTTCGGCAGCCGGTCCCACGCAGGCGATCTGCACCTCCGGGTCTCCCAGCTCCTCCCGGATGATGCGGTTGGTCTCGGGGATGTCTGCTCCCCATATGTGCTCCGCGGGCCGCAGCTGCACGGAGTCATCTGCGATGTGAATGTAGACGGGTTTCGGAGCCCGACCCTCGATTATGATCTGGTCCCAGCCGGCGAAGCGCATCTCGGCCCCGAAGAAACCTCCGGCGTTGGCGTCACCCACCAGCCCCGTCTGGGGCGACTTGGCGCTGACGTTGAAGCGGGTTCCGGGCACCAGGGTGCCGTCGAGAATACCCGTTCCGAAGATGACCTTGTTCTCGGGTCCCAGCGGGTCGGTATCCTCGGAGAGTTCATCGAAGAGGCGCATCATGTTCAGGCCCCGTGAACCGATGTAGCGGCGGTACGTTTCCTCGGGGATCTCCTCGACCCCGTGGGAGCCGTCCGTCGCATCGATCCGGAGCAGCCTGCCGGTGTAACGGTCGCTCATCAGGATCGCCCTCCTCGCCTGTTGATGATGTCCCTCGCCAGTTCCGTGCGTTCCCGGGCGAGCCGGTTATCGGCATTCTCGTATGCTATGGCCCCCACGACGCACCGCTTCACGCAGGCGGGGTCGCCCCCGCACAGGTCGCAGATGAGGGGGGTTCCCGTCCGCGGATGGTAGCTGATGGCAAGGTGAGGGCAGGCGTCGGCGCAGATGCCGCAGCCCGCGCACAGATCCGCATCCAGTGCTATGGGCCCCTCCCCAGGCCGGCTGAGGGCCCCGGTCGGACAGGAATCGACGCAGGCGGGCCGACGGCACACGCGGCACACCAGGGGCACGTCGATGCCCTCTTCCTCGACCTTGCTGATATGGATACGGGACAGGTCGTAGCTGAACGTGTCTGAATGAAAGAATGAACAGGCCATTTCGCAGGCCCGACAGCCCGTACAGACGGTCGGATCCACGGTGATTTGCTTCACATTCCTCACCTCCAGGGTATGGGATGATGATACCGTAAAGCGGACATGCTGTCTGTAGCAATTATCGCATCACCCGGGCCTGAGAATCATGGCGTCGGGTGCCCGGGGCCCGTACCTGCCCCGGCGCGGTGTCCCGCCACACCGGGCATGGTTCTTCGTCCGGGAGTTGAACCCTGCAAGACGGCTCAGAGAAGCGACGAATACTACAGGGGGCTGGTGGACGATGCCGATGGAGCTGCCAGGTCCTGAAGACCGCTTTCTCGCCGTTCGGCACCACCGTAAGAAGGCATCCACACAGTACCGCGGCGACGAGCACAAGGATGAGGGCCGCGGTTCTCAATCCGTTGGAGGCATTCACCCCAATTCGGCACATCACGTCTGGAACCCGGTACTCTATCGTACCGGCAGTCAGGCAACCGCCTGTTACCCCGGGGACCTCATATCTGTCTTCAGTGTCTCGGACCGGGTATCCTCCCCACATATGCCGGTATCAGCCCGGTGTAACGGGGTGAACGAAGTTGCACGCTGAGGGATGAATCCGGATCCCGGTGTCGAATGAGTCCCTGAGCACCCGCAACTATGCATCCAGGGAGGAGCACACGCAATGGACCTTTCCGTATTCGCCAGGTTGAACCTGGTTGAACATCCGACCCCCCTCGAGGAGCTCCCCAGGTTTCGCGATGCCCTCGGCTGCCGGCCGCGCCTGTTCATCAAGAGAGATGACGCCACCACCGTCGGTCTCGGTGGCAACAAGGTACGCAAGCTGGATTTCGTCATGGCGCAGGCTGTCGACGCCGGGGCCGACGTCGTGATCACCACCGCCGGGGTGCAGTCGAATCACTGCCGGCAGACCCTTGCCATAGCGCGCAGACTAGGTATGGACTGCCACCTGGTGCTGACGGGATCCGAACCGGCGGTGCGCCAGGGCAACCTGTTGGTTTTCACCATCATGGGAGCCGAGCTGCATTTCATTGGAACCCAGGAGGATCCCGAAAGCTTCATGGACACCCTCGCCGATGAACTGTCACGCGAAGGCAGGCGCCCGTATATCGTGCCCCTGGGTGCCTCGACTCCCCACGGAGCCCTGGGATACGTGGAGAGTATGTCCGAGGCTGTCGAACAGGCCGGTGGTATGGGATTCGAATTCGGTCATGCCATCATCACCTGCGGTTCGGCCGGAACCCAGGCCGGTGTCGAAGTCGCAGCCCGCTCCTCGGATCCCCCGGTCAGGGTCCACGGGATCAGCGTCCTGGATGATGCCCCGACCCAGCGGGAGAAGGTCAGCCGGATCGCCAACGGTACCTACGATCTCCTGGGCATGAAGGACCGTCTCACCCCGGAGGACATAACGGTCTACGATCAGTACTACGGGGGAGCCTACGGTGTTCCCACACAAGCCGGAAACGATGCCATACGGCTCTTGGCGCGCACCGAGGGGATCCTCATGGACCCCGTCTACACCGGCAAGGCCATGTCGGGGATGATGGACCTGCTGAAGGAAGGCCTCTTCGACGACACCGGGGCCGTCCTGTTCTTTCACACCGGCGGGGTACCGGCCATCTTCGCCATGGCCGAACACTTCCAGGAGTGATCGGCCCCGGCTGATGGCATGGTTCGTTGCTCTCTGATCGCCCGGGGAGTGGACCGGGTGAAGTCCAGATGGTGGTGGGTTCGAGGAGCCCTGCGCTCCCCATCAGAGCCCGTCCTGGTTCCCGGCTCCCTATTCTCCCGGGTGGTATTCCTGCAGCACGCTCATGGTGGCGGCACCGACGTTTTCGTATGCGAGAAGGCGATGGGGCGGCTCGGTTTCCACCCAGCCGAACTGTCCCGCGCCTTTCAGCTCCACCTTGTACGCCTCGATGGTTCCCACGCCCGTGTCCAGCAGCTCCCTTTCCACCACCACCACCTCAACCTGGGCCTTCGTCGCTGACCGGGTGACGATCAGGTCGAGGGATGCCCTGAAGCCCTCCGCCAGCGGCAGGGCCCGCAGCAGCATCGTGAACTGCTCATTGTCGAAGTAGGAACCCGTCGGGAGCTTCACCTGGTGGTCGGATTTCT
>PWUB01000202.1 GCA_003563755.1 Clostridia bacterium | reverse complement strand
GAGACAAACTTACGCAATAGCCCCCAATCCCCCGCCCCGTGCTGCATTCGGGGGTCCCACCGTCCCCGGAAAGGGGGATGAAGTTGGGATAGGGAACCGATGCATATCTACCAACTCTATTACTAATCACTCTCTCTCCTATTATGTAACCTACTAGCTGACCATTAACGAAGGCACCGATCCCAATAGCCTTGCTACCCGCGAACAATTTCTCAAGCTTATCGGTAATATATTTGGCATTCAGGCAACTGTTCTTTAGGAATGGAAACTCCTCACTTTCAAGGTTTTGCCTGCCTATCAGTACTTCAGTCATTGCAGGTATATCACTGATAGTGAGTGATCTAAATTCGCAGCTTTTCATCTTCATATCTCCCCCCAACTGCTGTTCCAGTGCTGCCACACCACCCGGCGCGGAGGGTAATCCGAAGCTGCGGGAGAAAAGTCCTCGCCCCGGCTGTCTGTGCAGACCTGGATAGCCACCTGCAGGGTCCTCTCAACCCACCCTGGACCGTCTCGTCTTGCAGGTAAACCTCACGAGTGTTTTGAGCTGCAGACCCCAGTTTTCTCAGGGTGTGTTCCAGCCTGAGCAGGCGTCTTTCGATCATGTCTGCGTCAACCACCGAATCTGTCCTCCTTTACGCGCTGCCGCATGGCCCGGTGAATCGTGCGTTCAAGCACACGGAAATCGAAATAGCGGACGTAAGCTTCCGCCTCAAAGCGAACTCTGTTCCGACGCCTTCCGGGTCGCTCATATATCAGCAGACCATCCCTGAGAACCCTGTACACGAGAGCAAGGGGAGCGGTGTTCACCACGACCAGGTCCACCCTGTCACTACCCAACAACTTCATGATGCTCCTGAAAAGCTCGAGGCGTGTCCTGAACAGCTCATCATCCGGAGCCGGCTGCAGGAGCACGGCCAGATCAATATCACTCAGTTGGGTGGCATCCCCCCTGGCAATAGAGCCAAACACATAACCGGCTGTGACAGCCTCGTGCTTACCCAGGGCAGTGCCGACCTGCGCGGTTATGCTGTCACCCGCGAATCTCTCCCCATGACACATCTCAGCATCAGCCCCTTACCTATCCCTATGATCAGTGTAGATCGGCAGGGCTCTGCTTGCAAGATATGGGAGGTATCTCTTCCCGGCAGCCGCGGCGTCTAATCTACGCTAACTAACGATACAGGCGACTCCGCTCCAGGTCCGCGGTGCACGGTGAAACACCGGCCTCCTCCACGGCTTTCGTACCCTCGGCGGTGGTGATCACCGTTCCGCCCCGGCCGATTACCACGCCATCGAGCATGATGAGCTGGCCTGCGGAGACGGTCATGTGTGCCATCCCTGCCACCGGATCCACGACCGTCACATCCGCATCGGCACCCTCACCCAGGTGCCCTTTCCCTCCCAGGCCCAGCATGTCAGCCGGAGCGGCTGAGAGCTTCTCGGCCAGTTCACCCAGGCTGAGGGCTCCGTAATGCACGAGGGCCATGCCCCGCTCCACGGCCACGTTGCGGGGATGAGCCCCGCCGTCCGTCGATATCGCATCAACGATGAACTCACCGGCGTCGTTCTTCGCCGTGGCGGCTATGAAGGTCGCCTGGGGCGAGTTAACCGGGAAGGCCATCGAGAGGTTGGTATCCTTCTCCTCCCACAGCCGCACGCCCTCCTCACCGGTTACCAGGACCATCCTTCCTCCCCGCTGCACCCGGACGTTTCCGTATCCATCGGCTATGGCCTGCCGCAGTCCGTCTTGGGTAGGTGGGTAACCCCTCATGGTCAGGCAGTTGCGGGTGACGTGGCTGTTCGGCTTGTCATCAGTGCATCCACCGCTGGTGCCGTTGATGGTTCCGAGATAGGACTCCGACACCACCTGCTCTCCCAGTTCATCGAGAATATTCATGGCCTCCAGCGCTTCCTCGGCAGCGTCCTCGACCATGCCCCGGCAGTAACTGTTCACGTGAGCCACGTGCAGCCTGTTATCGGCAATCAGGCGGGGTATCTCCCTGACACCGTCGATGTGGCTACCCGTGTCGGTGGTGCCCAGGTGAAAGGCTATGTAGCAGCCGCGGTCATTGGCCACGTCAATGATCTCGGCGGTGGTTTGCGGCGTCAGGGGGTAGTGTCCTCCCACGATCTTTATCCCGAAGGAACCTTCCGCCAGGGCACCGTCCACCAGTTGTTCGATCTCACTGCGGGGGGCATCGCGGTCACTGAGGTTCCTGTTGATCGGATACAGCGCACCCACCGTCTGTCCCACCCCGTGTTGGCTGAAACCCTCGAGAAAGGCCTCCATCCCGCAACCGAAGTCAATCATGGTGGTAACTCCGGCGGCAGCGGTCATTCTGTACCCGAATGCCCCTCCCCGGCCGACGTGAACATGGCTGTCTATGACACCCGGAAACACCAGGTATCCCTGCACATCGATGATCTCCCGGGCACCCTCACCGTCAATGCTGGGAGCGGCAGCTGTCACCTTCCCATCCTTTATTCCCAGGTCCAGTACACCCTCAACACCGTTTCGTGGATCGACAACGTAGCCTCCAGCAAGAACCAGGTCGTACGTGTAGCCGGCCATATGGATCCCTCCCTTATCTCTTCCTGGCTGGGACACGTTGCATAGGCCCCAGATAGTATTGGTAGTCTCCTTCGATAGCCGCATGACGGTAACCTCCCTGTTTCACCCGGAGAGCTGAGCATGCGAGACCTCCCATCCACAGCGTCAGCTGTTAGCTATGAGATGGCATATACATCAATGTTCTTGTTCCTGGCTCTCTAAGATCCGGTGAGCTCAGACGTGATGGTTCTGCAGGTTCAGAAAAAGGGGGGCGGTCTCTGCTCAGTGGGCAGGCGGGAGCCTTAGCTCCCGCCTATGCTACCAGCTCGCTATGACATCTCCGTGTGCGGTGGCACCGGTCCAGCCGCTCAACCGGGCGTCAGTGTCCAGTTCACCTCCGCTTGATGCGAAGACTCGGGTCGCCGAACAGGACGAATATGTGAATGTGACGTGACATCAGGTTGCAGCGTCCGAACCAGTGGTCAGTTTCCAGGTACTGCTCCACGAACTCCGTCACCCCAGCTACCCACATTCCACCGAGACGGTCACCCTGTTCAGAGTTATATCCATCGAGAAACATCTTCACGAAGGGATGGCTCGCCGTGTTGGTGCCGGAACGCCCGCCGAGGAAGCCGATCGCTCCCGCCTCCTCGGCGAAGAGCAGGGCCTCGGCCATGGAGTCCACATCGATGTGAGAGGGCTGGATGGGAGCGGGTTCAGGGTTGGGGCCAGGCCATGTATCCCCCTCGTCGGGGGGACACGAGGGCCAACAGGGTGGATAATTACCGTCCACATCCACGTAGATGTCGTGTTCGTGGACGAACTTGGCGGTATCGCAGGCGCTGGCAACGAATACGGGGTAGCGTCCGACGTTCGTCAGGTTCTGCACATCTCCAGCCCGGAGGACGCCCATTGAGGTGCGTCTGCCGTGGCCGAAGTAGACGGCGAAGGTGGCGCCCTGATTGAGGTCGGCCCTCAGCTGCTGTCTCCACGTGGCTAAGTACTGTGCCTGGTTCTCACTACTCCAGGATTCGAAGCCTTCGGGCCGGTAGTGCTTCCTGGCTGTGAAGTCGGGCAGTATCTCTGCGGCCACCAGGTCCAGCTCCTCGTGATCGCTCCGGAAGTCGGAGGGACCGTTCCACAGCACTATGTTGTCATAGGCGGGAGAGGAGGTGCTCTCATACTCGATCACCTTTGATACGTACGCCTGGACTTCCTGCACGGTCGATGCCGGTACCCGTCCCACCGCCACGTCGGGCTTCAGGCTGCAGTCGTCGATGTTAATCTGGGCGAAGCTGTCGGCCAGACCACCGTCGACAGGAGGTGCCCACCATTCTCCGATTATGCCGTTTGCATTGCCGTCCCAATCATCGAAGGTCCCATCGGGCTTGAACAGGCAGGCGTAATACAGGTCCGTTATTGGGTAGACAACGCCCCAGGATACACCGTCTCGGCCGGTCTTGAAATAGCGGACGGGGAAGCGGTCGCCGTCGCCCACCAGCATGACGTAGCGGGTGCCGTGATGCTGGTACGCATGAGCTATGGCCCGCTTGATCCGTTCGGTGATATCCCTGGAGCCGGCGAAACGATCATCCTGCTCGATAGAGCTCAGAGTCATGATGTGGGTGGAGATGCCGGTGGCGTTCTTCCAGTCCCGCAGCG
>PWUB01000119.1 GCA_003563755.1 Clostridia bacterium | reverse complement strand
CCTCTCGAAAGGAAGGAATCACGGATGCTCGACGCTGTAACCTTCGGAGAGACCATGGTCATGATGAACCCGGAAGAAAGCGGTTCCCTGAAGTATGTCAGCCGCTTCTCACGGCACCTGGGAGGTACCGAATCCAACTTCGCCGTCGGCCTCAGCCGGCTGGGCTTCAAGGTCGGATGGATCAGCAGGCTGGGCAAGGACAGCTTCGGAGACTACATCGAGTCCTTCATCCGGGGCGAGGGTGTAGATGTGAGCCAGGTGCGGCGCGATCCCGATCGCCCCACGGGCCTCATGGTCAAGGAGAGGCTCGAACTGGGAGGAACCCGCGTGCATTACTACCGCCGGGGCTCGGCGGCGGGCCGCCTGGGACCCGATGACCTGGATCCCCAATACGTGAGGCAGGCCCGGTACCTGCACCTGACGGGAATCACCCCCGCCCTGAGCAGCTCCTGCCGCCGCGCCGTCTACCGGGGGATCGAACTGGCCCGGGAAGGCGGTCTCAGGATCACCTTCGATCCCAATCTTCGCATGAAGCTGTGGGAAGTCGACGAGATGCGCGAGGTGATACTCGACATAGCCGGCAGGGTGGACGTGGTGCTGCCGGGGTTGAGCGAGGGTCAGATCCTGTTTGAAACGGAGGACAGCGGGGAGATCGCGTCCCGTTTCCTCGACCTGGGTCCCCAGGTGGTGGTCATGAAGCTAGGTGCGGGCGGAGCGCTGGTCGCATCCGGTGACGAGAGGCACCACGTTCCTGCGCTGCAGCTGGAGCGGATCGTCGATCCCATCGGCGCCGGTGACGGTTTCGCCGCGGGATTCGTGGCGGGGCAGCTCAGGGGATGCGACCTCCTCGAATCCGCCAGGCTTGCCAATGCCGTCGGCGCCTTCGCAACCACGGTAAGGGGAGATGTTGAGGGGCTCCCCACCTGGGATGAGCTCGAGGTGTTGCTGGGCAGCGAGGAGCATGTGACACGATAGGGAGGTGCCCCATGAACCGGGAGAGGATACTGGAGATCATCGAGGAGACGGGCCTGATAGCCGTCATCCGGGGGATGCCGCCACCGGTGATGAAGGAGATCGCCCGGGCCCTGGTGGCCGGCGGGGTGAGAGCCCTGGAGATCACCATGAACAGCCCACGGCCCCTGGAGATGATCTCGGAGGTGCGGTCCGTTCTGGACGGAAGCGAGATCGCCGTGGGGGCCGGCACGGTCCTGGACGCCGAGAGCGCCCGGTCGGCGATCCTGGCGGGAGCCGGGTTCATCGTGGCCCCGAATCTCGACCTCCGGGTCATCGAGACCTGCAGGAGGTACTCATGCCCCGTCATACCCGGGGCGATGACCCCCACGGAGCTGGTGAAAGCCTGGGAGGCGGGAGCTGACATGGTGAAGGTGTTCCCAGCCGGTGTCCTGGGGGCCGATTTCGTCAGGGATATGAAGGGACCGCTGCCCCAGATCAGGCTGGTACCCACGGGCGGAATCAACCTCGACAACGCCGCCTCGTACATACGGGCGGGAGCCTGTGCCCTGGGTGTTGGGGGAAGCCTGGTGGATCCGAGGGCGATCTCGGATTCGGAATACACGATGCTCACAGAAAGGGCCTCGGCATTCCGGGGGATTATCGATGATGCCCGCCGCGACGGGGAGAGCTGAGTTCATCCCGGGAGAGCTCGGCAGGATGAGTCGGTGGCCCGTCCAGTAACTGCGCCCGGTCATCGGGTCTGGTCATCGATGATCGTGTTGAGGATCCGGTAGAAGGGTTCCCTGGCGTGTCTCTCTCGCCAGGGCGTGTGCCCGCATCTCTCGAGCAGAATGAACCGGAAATCCTCGAGCACCCTTGAGAGGGGCTCGGTGACTCCGGCCGCACCAGAGGGATCGTGGTCACCGTGAATGGCCACCACGGGACAGGAAATCTCCGGGCCCAGCCTCAGCAGCTGCCCGTCCTTTCTCATAGCCGCCCCTTCGGGCCACACTCCCTGAAATACCGCCATGTCACAGTGAACAGCGCCCTCATCCTCCCCGGGCAGCGGCTCGTAGCTGTCCGCCCTGGACATCAGGGCACCGAAGCGCGCCAGGAGCTCACCGTCGCCCCCGGCCTTCATGCGCTCGAGGATCTCGTCGACCTCAGCCCTCTCGTCCGCGGACAGCCTCGCCCGTCGGGCATCCATCAGGCCCTCGGCGTACTGCTCCTCGAAGGCACCGCTCGAGACCAGCACCAGCTCGCTCACCAGGGAGGGGTGCCGGGCAGACAGTATCCACCCCAGCCATGCACCCCACGAATGGCCGATGAGGATGACGGGAAGGTCCGCCCACTCCTCCAGCTGCTCCCGCAGTTCATCCACCTGCCCCTGCAGGGACGTGGCGCTCTGAAGGGGCTCCAGTATGCCCCGGCACCTCCCCAGCCTCGCCGCTACCGGCTCAACCTCCCCGGCAGCACCGGGTCCGCCGTGTAGGACTGCAACTCGATAGGGTGGGCTGCCGTGCAGTCTGACCCTCTCCATACGATACCGTCCTCTCTACCTGTTCACCTGCTCATACCGTTCCACATGCACGGTCGATACTCCTACATGAAGGATTCCTGCGGCCAGACCGCGCCGGTCGGGGAAGATATGCAGGGCAGACGGCAAAGTATGAATCGAAAAAGACCATCCACCAGATATCCGCGACCGGCCCGGGTCTTCAGGCCTCCGGCATGCAGGTGCATCGGTCCCACGGCAGAAAATCCTGGAGGTGGTAGCAGTGAAGGTCGTTGTCAGCGGCATACCGAGGGGATACCACTTCGCCCGGTCCGATGGAAACTGGCTGACGGAAAGGCACCGCGAGCAGATAGAGTCCGTTCCAGGGGATATCCACCTGGTGGAGATTCCACCCGAGAGAGTACGGGACGCGGATCTCGATGGAACCGAGGTGGTCCTGGCCGAGGGAGGAAACCGCACCCACTATCCTGGAGAACTCGACTACGAAGATTACCAGCGGTTGTTCGTTCCCTCGGTCAAGTGGGTGCAGCTCTGCAGCACTGGTTTTGGCGATAATGTCAACCGACACATCCTCGACGGATCGGTGATTCTGACCAATGCTCCCGGACTGCACACCCAGGCGATTGCAGAGAGCGTCCTGGTGGCACGCGAAGAGATTCGGGCTGCGTCAGCTGGACCAAGCCGAGCGAACCTGGTGGCGGAGAAGGTGCGGCGAACTGTCAGAGAAGAGGGTGCTCAGGAGCCTGTCCCATCCGATGTGGCGAGTGAGGCAATCTGACAATCACCTGGGCGGTAGGAAATTCAGCGCACCCATGGGTTGAGGCTGTGAGACATGTCTCTATCTACACCAGTATCTGTATGGTGGACGTGCCTGCCTCTGGTGTCATATTGCGTTCATACCGCCACGAAGCACCTGAACTCTGCCGTGCCCCGTGAGGTGGATCTCCGCAGAATTTCAACCCTGCCCGCCTTTCCCTGACGCGGACCACAGGGAAATGCGGAGCCCGAGGTGTCAATCAGTGGAAGCTGTGCGCGCAGATTGGACACTGGGACTTGTAGGATTTGAGCCACCGTCACCGAAAACCAAGGCCACTGGATGCATGACCGGGAGATCTTAAGTGTGGAGCCAGCACGCATAACGTTCAGGAGCAGCAACCATGCGGGAGGGGGGATGCCGCTCCTACATGGCCCACATTGGTCCTCAAGGCGGTTCGAAGGTGGGGTGCCAGAACCCCCCATGCGCATCAGAAAACTCTTGGTGCGAGGTGCGCCCCTGAGTTCGAACCACGTGGATCGCTATCATGTGGGGCTCAGTTGAGGATGGCACAATCAAGGAGGAAATCTGGCCCTGAGTTCAAGCTCCGGCTTAGGAGGAATGGCTGCACCTCACGGGGGCGGCGCAGCACCCGGAACGTGGAGGAAATCGTAGAGAAATGCCGAAAAGTGCTATGAGGCATGATCCCGGGGAGGGGATTCAGGCGCCGAAGCCCTGGGAGCCTGGAGGTGGCGATTGTGATCACAGTTTCGGAGCTGTCGATGCATTTCGGTGACATTCGTGCGATCGACAGGGTGTCCCTTCAGATCAGCGAGGGTGAGGTTTTCGCCTGGCTGGGACACAACGGAGCGGGCAAGACCACCATGGTGCGCCTTTTGAACGGAGTCCTCACCCCGACATCGGGCAGCGCATCCGTGATGGGTTACTCGCCCGTGGAGGACGGTCCACGTCTACGGCAGCACACGGGGGTTCTCACTGAGACCCCTTCCCTGGACGGCAGAATGACAGCGTTCGAACTCCTGG
>PWUB01000144.1 GCA_003563755.1 Clostridia bacterium | reverse complement strand
GGATCAGTTAGTGTCCCCTGGCGGCCAGATCTGCGGTCCCGAGGTGCGAGTCAGGCTCCGGAAGTCCGACAGTATCTCCCCGGTGAGCCTGCCCGGCGTTGCATCACCTATCATCCTGCCGTCGCACTGCACGATGGGCATGATCTCGCAGGCGGTACCGGTGAGGAAGCATTCATCGGCGGTGTAGACTTCGAATCGGGTGAACACCTCCTCGGTGACCTCGACTCCCCGGGCCTGGGCGAGTTCCATCACGGTGTCACGGGTGATTCCCCGGAGAGCCCCCACGTGGGTGGGAGGGGTCACGAGTCTCCCCTCGCTGACGACGAAGATGTTGTCACCGGTGCACTCCACCACGTATCCTTCCTGGTTCAGCATGAGGACCTCGTGATAGCCCGCCAGGGATGCCTCGATCTTGGCCATGATGTTGTTGAGATAGTTGAGCGATTTGATGCGCGGGTTCAGAGCCTCGTGGTGATTTCGTCGGGTGGGGACGGTCATGATCTTCATCCCGGTCTCGTAGATTTCGGCGGGATACAGCTGGATGGCGTCGGCTATGATGACCACGGCCGGATCCGTGCACTTGAAGGGATCCAGTCCCAGGTCCCCAGAGCCCCGGGACACGATCACCCGGATATAGCCGTCGGTGATGTCGTTTCGCCGACACGTCTCGATTATGGCCTGCTTCATCTGTGGGGGCGACAGGGGAACCTCCAGGAGGATCACCCCCGCCGACTGGTACATGCGGTCTATGTGTTCATCCAGTTTGAACACCCGACCGTTGTACGCCCTGATGCCTTCGAAGACCCCGTCTCCATAGAGATAGCCGTGGTCGAGGACCGAGACCTTCGCCTCGTTGGCGGGGTAGTACTCGCCGTTTACGTATATGATCATCAGCATCATCTCCATCCGTATGATGTTCGTGCGGCACAGGGCGGGCCATCAAACACAAAAACCTCATCCGCTCATGAGGGACGAGGTCTTCAGGACCTGCGCGGTACCACCCGCATTTGCCGCAGCCTCACGGCTGCAGCCTTCGGGAGTGAAACTGCGGTTCACTCCCACGTGATAACGGCGATCCACCGACCGCCGGCCGCCGCTTTACCGGCCCACCCGCCGGGTGTCACGGCGACGGCTCCGGGACGAGTTCGGAGGTCGGGCATGCCGGATTCTCAGCGCTGCCGGCTCTCTGTGGATGCCCCGCTACCACCTAGTACTTCCCATCATCGCCCCTCGGTGCACAAGAGGCCGGGGCGCGAACCCCCTCGGCGTCCTATCCTCGCACCGATGTTGAGTATTAAGAGGAATTATACTCCACTACATGGTATTGTCAATGGTGAGAGAAGGGTAGTAGCGTGACAGGATGGATCCCGGGCCCCGGCCGCGGTGCATGAACACGGGGCGGGCTGCTCCGCACTTCTGATGTCACCGGGTGGAGGGTATAATGGACGGAGAATGCTGCGATGGGACGAGGTGGTGACGAGGTGCGGGTGCAGCCGGCAGGAAGGACTGTCCTGGGGTTCACCCTCGTGATCCTGGGTGGGAGCCTGGTGGTATCATCGGCCGGGTATACCTCCTCGTGGGCGTACCTGCGGACGTACTGGCCCGTCCTGATCGCGGCCCTGGGAGTGGAAATCATTCTGAGACAGTGGTGGGCGGATCGGTCCCAGGGGCCGGTCCGCGTGGTCGTCGATGGACCTTCCGTCGCGGCCCTCCTGGTTATTGTGGTGATTCTTCACCTGCACCAGGTTCCCCCCATTACGCCCAGAGTGCCTACCATACCGCCTCTGCCGCGGTTCTTGCGGTGGCGGTAACGGAGAGGAGAGCGGCGATGATACGAGAAGAGCTGGTTGTCGACGATGTCATCGTACAGAAGGTTGACGTTTACCGCTTCGGAGAGGGTAGTCCAAAGGTTCTGTTTACTGGAGGCCTGCACGGCGGCGAGATGACCGGACAGTACGTGGCCTTTGAGATCATCGAACGGCTCAAGGCGAAGGAGGATGAGCTCTCGGGTGAGGTGGTGGTGATACCGCGGGCGAACCCGGCGGCCTTCCGCAGGATGCAGCGCACCTCCCCCTACGACGAGCGGGACATGAACCGCATCTTCCCCGGCAAGCCCGACGGAACACCGACGGAGATACTGGCCAACAAGATCTGGGATATTGCCGTCGACATGGACTACATAGTGGACCTGCACTGCTGCGGGATCTACGGTAGTCCGTACACCCTGGCCCAGTACGAGGAGTACGATTTCGCCGGTGAGCTCGCCGACAAGATCGACATTCCCGTGGTCGTGCAGTCTGCCGGCGCCCGCGGTCAGCTCTTTGTCGAAGCTGCCCTCGAGGATATCCCCTCGGTTATCATCGAGCTTCCCGGCGGGGGCAGGGCGGGAGTCATCGACATGGCGGCGGCGAGCCGCACCATCGAGGCCCTGATGAACCTGTTGGTGGATCTCGCTGTACTGCCGGGAGAGGTGCGCGAGGTGAATCCGGTCTTCTGCGGCCCCCTGAGGCGGGTGAGCGCTCCGGCGCACGGCCTCTTTTTGCCCCAGGTGGCGCCCGGCGAGGCCGTCGAGGAGGGACAGGTGCTGGGTTCGGTGGACGGCGAACCCCTCAGGGTGGACTTCTCCGGCTATGTCATAATCGCGCGGCCGCCAGGCTACGCGTTCCGGGGATCTCCCACCGTCGTCCTGGCGCCGAGCGCTGAGGAATGACAGACCCCCGGGCCCGCGGCGCCGGTGGGTGAGACCTCCGGTGGACGCAGCAGCCTGGGATGGAGAGACTCACCGTCGGGCCGCGGAGCAGCGTGTTTCCGCGGCCCGGGCGCGGACGGAAGAATTGCACGCCGCATGTTCGAGGGGGCGGTTCCGGCAGGTGTGCCCTTCTGAAGCCCTTTGAAAGCCGTTGAGACCCCCTGGAGCCCGCCCCTCGATCGGGGATAGTCACCCGGGACCGTCCTGGTGGGCGAGTCGTGAAATGGCCGGCGGCTATGTGGTAGCATTGAGTGGAGACGTGTTCTGAGAGTCCTTGCTCCCGGGCGCGCACGGGGCGGCCCCACGGGGTCGTGTGTTCATCCCCCGCGGTCGGAAGCGGTTTTGAGACATCCGGAGGGGGTCCGTATGAGAGTTGGGGTCGTACAGATGGACGTGGTCATGGGCGAACCTGCCACCAACCGGGGCTCAGCCTTCAGGGGGATCGGCGAGGCCGTCGAGGCGGGGGCGGACGTTGTGGTACTGCCCGAGCTCTGGACCTCCGGTTACGTCTGGCTGGGCGGGGAGGATTATGAAGGCCCCAGGGAGGCCGCCGCGATGGCGGAGGATCCCGGCGAGGGCCATACCATACCCCGGTTTCAGGAGGTGGTCAGCCGCGAGGGCATCTGGCTTGTGGCCGGTTCCCTCCTGGAGGCGGATGAAGGGCGGGTATACAACACCTCCTTCGTCATCGATCCACGGGGTGATGTCGTCCACCGCTACCGCAAAGTGCACCTCATCGGCCTCATGGAGGAACCCCGGCACCTGGCGGCAGGAGACTCCGCCGGGATCTTTGAGATGCACGGGTGGGATGCCGGGGTGATGATCTGCTACGACCTGAGGTTTCCCGAACTAGCCAGGTCCCTGGCGCTACAAGGTGCGGAGGTGCTGTTCGTGCCTGCCCAGTGGCCCACACCGCGGATCGGGCACTGGGAAATCCTGGTCCGTGCGCGGGCGGTCGAGAATCAATGCTTCGTGGTCGCCTGCAACCGGGTGGGAGTGGGGGGCTCTGATACCTTTCCCGGTGTATCGATGATCGTGGGACCTGCGGGCGAGGTCCTGGCCCGGGGGGGTGAGGCGACCTGCGTTCTGACTGCCGAGCTGGACATGGATGCCCTAAAAGACATCAGGGACCTTCTTCCCGTGTTCTCGGATCGGCGTCCCGATCTATACCATCGGGACCGGTGATGGTCAGCGCCTGCCTCCTGGGTGCCGCCTGTGCCTACGATGGCGAGGGCCGCGAGGACGAGGTCCTGCGGGCGACTCTGGTCGGGCGGTGGGTGGTTCCCGTGTGCCCCGAGCAGTTGGGCGGGCTGCCGACACCGAGGAGTCCCGCGGAGATCACCGGGGGCAGCGGCCGTGATGTGCTGTGCGGACGCGCCCGGGTTCGCACCCGCTGTGGGCGGGATGTCACCCGGGAGTTTCGCCGGGGGGCTGATGAGACCGCCAGGCTGGCGCGACTGCTGGGATGCAGGGTCGCGGTTTTCAAGCCGCGGAGTCCTTCGTGCGGGCCCCGGGGGCATTACGACGGCAGTTTCACCGCTGGGCTGATCGAGGGAACGGGTGTCGCGGCAGAGGCTCTACGCAGGCAGGGAGTGGCCGTGATCTCGCCGACAGAGTATACAGAGACTGTGAAACACCGTGCTTGAGAGGTGGAGGTGCATCCCGTGTCAAGACCGGGAACACCGGGTGAAGAGCAGCAAGTGAACCTGGATCATATGGAGGATCAGTACAGACGGGCCCTTCGGAACCGCCCCGATGACGGCGGTCTCTATCATGATCTCGGACTCATCTACATGCAGAAAGGACAGCCGAAGCAGGCGGCGGAGGCCTTCAAGAACGCCCTGAGGTTGGAGCCCGATATGGTGGGGGCCAGGCATTTTCTGGCCGTGGCCTATGCTGAGATGGGTGATCTCTCGCGGGCGGAGCGGCAATGGCAGGGGATCATATCCGATCATCCTGACCACGCCATGGCGCACTATTTCCTGGGCTGGATCCACGCCGCTAGAGGTGAGCTGGAGGAGGCCGGGGAGCGCCTGGAGGAGGCCCGGGAACTGTCCCCTGACCAGCCGAGAATCCACAATACCCTGGCCGAGGTGTACGTGGGCCTCGGGCGGCCCGTGGACGCCATCGAATCGTGGAAGAAGGTGCTGGAGCTGGATCCCAGGGAGATCCGGGCCCTGCACAACCTGGCAGCGGCGCTGTACGATCAGGGCTTCTATGATGAGGCTATCGATGTGGGAAAACAGGCCATAAAGATCGGCTCGAAGAGTTTTGTTCCGAGGATCAACGTGGCCCTCGCGCATCTGGCGAAGAATGAACTGGATGATGCCGAAAAATACATGCGGGAGGCCCTCGATGCGGACATGGACGATGAAAGCTCCAGGGTGGATGCGATGGTCAACCTGGGCGAGATCCATGCCCGGCAGGGCAGGTTGGAGGATGCGTGCGATACCTGGCGTGAGGTTCTCAGGATCCAGCCCGGTCACATTGATGCCCACTTCAACCTGGGCCAGGCTGCCAGGCTGCAGGGGGATCACGAAGAGGCCCTCGAACAGTGGAACAGAGCACTGCGCTCGTCGTCGGAGCTGCCTGCAGAGGCACGGACCGCCTACGAAGAGCAGATGCGCGCCAACCGGGCACTGGTGATGATGAACCTGGGCCGTCACGAGGAGGCCCTCGAGGAGTGCCTCCTCAGCGCGGAGAGCAACCCCTCGGAACCCATGAACTGGGTGCGTGCGGCGCTCATCGCCCTCAAGGCGGGATGGCTGGACAGGGCTGACGAATACGTCGAGCGGGCCCTCGGTGCCGATGAATCCGGCGAGCACCTCGGAGCCCTTTTCATGAAGGGAGCCCTGGCTCTCTCCCGCGGGGAACTGGTCGAGGGCGCCCGGCTCTGGAAGCAGGTGCTGGATGATGAACCCAGGTCGCCGAGGGTCGTCGGAGATCAGCTGGCGGTCATGTTCACCCCTGACGGGCTCAAAGGAATAGCCTCGGATCTCGATGCCCAGGGTTTCAAGGAAGAGGCCTCAGCGGTCCGTGAATATCTCGAGGTGCTGGAGCCGGAAGCGGAAGGACGGTAAGAGCCTTGGAGATCGTCGCCTTGGTCGGAGCCAGCGGCACCGGCAAGAGTCAGCGGGCGGTCGTTTTCGCCAGTGAGCTGGACACCCCGTACATAATCGATGACGGGCTCTTCATCAAGGATGGCCAGATCCTGGCGGGCCGGTCGGCCAAGGCTGAAGCGACCAAAGTCGGTGCGGTCAAGCGAGCCGTGTTCCTTCACCCTGACCACAGTGCCGAAGTGCAGCGTGCGATACAGAGGGAGGCACCGCAGCGAGTGCTGGTGCTTGCCACATCAGACGCCATGGTCATCCGCATAACCGAGGCCCTGGCCCTTCCCGAACCCACGAGCTGGCTCACCATAGAGGACGTGGTGACGAAAGAAGAGATCAAGGCCGCCCTTAAGATGAGGAAGCGCCACGGGCAGCACGTCATCCCCGTCCCGACGCTGGAGGTTAAGAAGACCTTCACCGGTTACATAATCAACCCGCTGCGCCTATTATACAGAGGAGGACGCGTCCGTTCTCCGATGATGATAGAGAAGACCCTGGTGCGTCCTCCGTTCAGTTCCCTCGGTAAAGTATTCATATCCGACCGGGTGATAATGCAGATCGCTGACCGTGTCCTCGGCGAGGTCCGGGGCATTCGAGCCGCGGCCCCGCCCGTGATTCGGGTCCGCGATGGAGATATCTACATGTCAGTTACCTGTGCAGTTGAGCCGGACATTTCGCTGATCAGCTCCCTGAAGACGGCACAGAAACGCGTCAAGGAGATGGTCGAAGAGATGGCCCACGTAGAGGTTATTTCGGTCAATCTCTACGTCACCGAGGTCGACCAGCCCCGGTGACGGAGTGTTGTGGAAAGGGGCGTTGTGCATGACCAGGATAGGGATCAATGGATTCGGGAGGATCGGACGCCAGGTGCTGCGGCAGTCGGTGGGGCGGGATGCTCTTGAGATCGTGGCCGTGAACAGCCCGGCGGATGCGGAGGCGTATCTGCACCTGGTGAAGCGAGACAGCACTTACGGTGCTTTCCCAGTACCGGTCAGCCTGACCGGTGAGGGTATGAAAGTGGGGGAAGGGGAGATAGTCTTCACCCACCAGCCTGAGCCCAGGGCGATACCCTGGAGCGAGCTGGGGGTCGACGTGGTCGTCGAGGCCAGTGGCATCTTCCGAGATGAGGCTGCGCGCGGTCACATAGAGGGCGGCGGTGCCTGCAAGGTACTGATCACGGGGCCGTCGACCGAAGCGGACCTGACGGTGGTCATCGGCATCAACGAGGACCTGTACGATCCCGGGAGTCACGAAGTGATCTCCAATGCTTCCTGCACTACCAACTGCCTTGCCCCGGTAGCAAAGGTACTGCATGAGACCTTCGGAGTGCGTTCCGGGCTGATGAACACCGTGCACTCATATACGACGGACCAGAGGCTGCTAGACGGTTCCCACAGGGATCCCCGGCGGGCACGGGCGGCTGCCATGAACATAGTGCCGACCACAACCGGTGCCGCCGTGGCGGTAGGCGAGGTCCTACCTGCGCTGGAGGGCAAGCTGGATGGTTTCGCCGTGCGGGTTCCCACACCCACCGTTTCGCTCCTGGACCTGGTCGTGAACCTGGCTGAAGATGTGACCGAGGAACGGGTGGAGGAAGCGATGAGGCAGGCTGCTGCTGAGGGTCGACTCAGGGGCATCCTGGGTGTCTCGGATGAACCCGTGGTTTCCTCCGATTTCCGGGGATCCGAATACTCCGCGGTGGTTGATCTGCCCCTCACCAGGGTCGTAGCTGGCGGCACCGTGAGAGTGGTGGCCTGGTACGACAACGAGTTGGCCTACGCGACCAGGGTGGTGGATCTGCTAGAGTACGTCATCGGCCGCGGACTCTGATGCTGGTCAAGGGAGGACCGAAGGAGGGTTTCACGTGGATTTTCTGAGCGTTAAAGATGTTTCGGTGGCCGGTCGGCGGGTCCTGGTTCGGGTGGATTTCAACGTTCCGCTGACCGAGAGCGACGCGGTGGCTGATGACAGCAGGATTCGGGCGGCCCTGCCGACGATCAGGTTCCTTTCGGAAAGCGGGGCGAAGACCATCCTGGTATCGCACCTGGGCCGGCCCGGTGGGCGGCCGGTGCCGGACCTCAGCCTTCGCCCGGTGGTCAGGCGTCTGTCGCAGCTTCTCGATACCGAGATCCCTTTGCTGGAGGATGTCACGGGACGCCGGGTGAAGAGGGCCGTGGACGGGATGGAGCCCGGAGATATCGTGTTCTTGGAGAACGTCCGATTCCATCCCGGTGAGACGGAGAATGATCCCCGCCTGGCGCGCGACCTGGCGACCCTGGCCGACATCTATGTCAATGATGCCTTTGGTACCGCGCACCGCATGCACGCGTCCACCTATGGAGTGGCCGAATACCTGCCGGGCGTGATCGGTCTCCTCATGGAGCGCGAGATAGAGACCCTCAGCCATCTCCGGGAGGGGCCCGAGAGCCCGTACGTGGCGGTGCTGGGAGGAGCCAAGATTTCGGACAAGCTCACCGTATGCCGGGAGCTGCTCAACAAGGTGGATGCTCTCATCCTGGGCGGAGGACTGGCCAACAACTTCCTACTGTGTCTCGGCTACTCCGTCGGCAACAGCCTGGTTGAGCCGGAGATGATCCCCGAGGTACGGTCCGTGATCGCGGAGGCGGCCAGCAAGGACGTAGATCTGCTGATGCCCATCGACGTGGTGGTCACCGAGGTCATAAGCCCCGGTGCGAAGACGAAGGTAGTATCCAGCAGTGAGGTTCCGCGAGACTGGTCCATAGTTGACATCGGTCCCCGGACCGCAGCCAGGTATGTGGAGAAGCTCAGGGAGGCCAGGACAGTCTTCTGGAACGGACCCATGGGCATCTTCGAAATCAGCGAGTTCTCCGAGGGTACGAAGAGAATAGCCGAGTCCATCGCCAGGCTTGCCGGAGCCAGAACCGTCGTCGGCGGCGGGGAGTCCGTGGAAGCTATCGCGCGCCTGCGCCTCGCCGATTCAATCGATTTCGTCTCCACCGCTGGAGGTGCTGCCCTGAGCTTCCTCGCCGGACGGCAGCTGCCCTCACTGCAGGTGCTGCAGAGGCCGGAGGGAGAACGCAGGGTCTGGATCGGCGGCAACTGGAAGATGAACACCCGCAGGGATGAGGCGAGGCAGCTCGCCAGGGACATCGTCGCCGGGTACGACGGCGGTTCAACGGACATCGTCCTGTTCCCGCCCCATCCTTTCGTCGAATCGGTGGGTGAACAACTCGCACAAACCGCCGTGGGGCTGGGAGGACAGGACAGCCACTGGGAGGACACGGGGGCCTTCACGGGTGGCGTCTCGGCGCTCATGCTGCGATCGATCGGAGCCCGGACGGTGCTGGTCGGCCACTCCGAGTGCAGGGAGCATTTCGGCGACGACGATGACCGGGTACACGGTAAGTTGGCTGCCACCCTGGAGGCCGGTATGTCGGCGGTCCTGTGCGTGGGCGAGACCCTGATCGAGCGCGAAGAGGGGGATCACCTGGAGACGGTGACGAGGCAGCTGGAGGTGGCCCTCAAAGACGTACCGCGGAACTCGTCGAGGAAGCTGGTCGTCGCCTACGAGCCTGTATGGGCCATAGGAACGGGACGACCGGCGCTGCCGCGGGACATCGATGCGATGACGTCTCACATTCGCGCCGAGCTGCGGCGGCTGATGGGACCTGGCGCTGCGGCGCGCATCCGGGTGGTGTACGGAGGGAGTGTCACTCCGGGCAACATCCGTGAACTGATGGATCTGCCCGAGGTGGACGGAGCCCTCGTCGGCGGTGCGAGTTTGCGCGCTGACTCTTTTTTGCGGATCATCAGGCGGGCCGCGGGCGATGGTGATGCAGTGTGACTGAAGGGACGGCCGGCGATTTCGAGGCGGTGGTGCTCCTCATTCTCGATGGTATGGGGCTTTCAGACGGGGATGAGGCTGATGCCGTGCGCGCCGCCCAAACGCCCACCCTGTGTCGGCTGTGGCGGAAATTTCCGCGATCAGTCCTTCAGGCCAGCGGGCCGGCCGTGGGCCTGGCACCGGGACAGATGGGCAACTCCAACGTCGGTCACCTGCACATAGGTGCCGGTCGTGTTGTTCCCCAGGAAGCCGTGCGGATCAACGAGGCGGTGAACCGGGGTGAGCTCGAATCTAACCAGGCCCTCGCCTCGGTGATGGACCGGGTGAGGATGCGCGGTTCGACCCTGCACCTGATGGGTCTGGTGTCAGACGGCAGGGTGCACAGTGACATCGAGCACCTCCTGGCCCTTCTGGCGGCATCCAGGGCAAGGGGTGTGAAGAGGGTCCGCGTGCATGCCTTTCTCGATGGTCGTGATGTCCCGCCCTGCAGTGCGGAGGGTTACCTGGGGAGTCTCGAGGGCGAGCTCGGGGACCTCGGTGGATACCGGGTCGCCACGATCTCCGGAAGGTATTATTCGATGGACCGGGACAATCGGTGGGAGAGGACGGATAGGGCCCTGGCGGCCATCCTTCGCGGGCAGGGACGCAGTGCCGCGTCATCCCTGGACGGACTCACCGATGCCTACCGACGCGGCGAGAACGATGAGTTCGTTACCCCAACGGTGATCGGTGACTACGATGGATACACGCCCGCAGACGGCTTCATCTTTTTCAACTTCCGCGCCGACAGGGCACGGCAGCTCACCGCGGCGCTATTGGGCTGCGAGGACCGGTGCCGGGTAGAACCCCCGGTAGCCCGCGCTGACCTGGTCACCATGACGGAGTACGATCTCAGGTTCGACTGCCCCGTCGCCTTCGGACCCATCGAAGTTAGACAGACCCTCGGTGAGGTTGTGAGCGCGTCGGGAGGCAGGCAGCTCCGGCTCGCGGAGACCGAGAAGTATGCCCACGTGACGTACTTCCTCAACGGCGGCCGCGAGGAGCCGTTCACCGGGGAGGATCGGACGATGATACCGTCACCATCCGTGAGCACCTACGACCTGCGGCCCGAGATGAGCGCCTGCGAGGTGACGGCGGAGCTGGAGCGGGCGGTCAGTGGACGAGACTATGACCTGGTGGTGGCCAACCTGGCCAACCCCGACATGGTCGGGCACACGGGCGACTTCGATGCTGCAGTCCGGGCGGTCGAGGCGGTCGACGGCTGCGTGGCCAGGATCCTGCAATGTGTACTGGCGGCGGGAGCTGCCCTGCTGGTCATCTCCGATCACGGCAACGCTGAGAGAATGAGGGATGATTGCGGGGAGCCCCACACCGCGCACACGGCGAACGATGTTCCCTGTTTCCTGGTGCACAGAGGGCCCGTGAGGCCCCTGGCAGACTGCGGCAGCCTGATCGATGTGGCCCCGACCGTACTTGAGATCATGGGTATTCCGACCCCCGAAGTCATGACGGGTCGATCCCTCATCAGACAGGGAGGTTCGAAGTGATGGGCAGTGAGCAGGGGAGGGTCAAGGATATCAGGGCACGGGAGATCATCGATTCACGGGGCAATCCCACCGTCGAGGCGGACATCATCCTCTCGGACGGGACCCAGGGGCGGGGATCAGTTCCCTCCGGGGCCAGTACGGGGTCGCGGGAGGCACGGGAAGTCCGGGATGGTGATCCCGACCGTTACCGCGGCCGGGGTGTACTCCGGGCTGTCGCGGCTCTCACCGGTGAGATAAGGGATGCTCTCATCGGCAAGGATGTCCTGGATCAGCGGCTCATCGACAGCACTCTCCGCCGCCTGGACGGGACGGCGGATAAGGGTCGGCTGGGAGCTAACGCCTTGCTGGCTGCCTCCCTGGCGGCGGCCAATGCCGCCGCCTGCGCCTCGGGTGTGCCGCTGTATCGTCACATCGGAGGTGTTCGGGCGCCTCTGCTGCCCGTTCCCTTCATGAACATCCTCAACGGCGGACAGCATGCAGACAATAATGTCAACGTGCAGGAGTTCATGATTCTGCCTGCGGGAGCGGGGAGTTTCTCCGAGGCCCTGCGCTGGGGCTGCGAGATCTACCACGCCCTGGGGGACGGACTCCGGGATGCCGGTCTGGGCCGGGGAGTGGGGGATGAGGGCGGATTCGCGCCCGATCTCGACGACGACGAGCAGGCCCTGGAACTCATCATGGAGGCCGTTGAAAGGGCGGGATATGCTCCAGGAGAGCAGGTGTACCTGGCCCTGGACGCCGCGGCGAGCGAATTTCACACGGGCGGTCAATATCACCTCGGGGGGGAGACGCTGTCGGCACCAGGCCTCGTTGAACTCTACCGCTGCTGGTGCGAGCAATATCCCATAATCTCCATCGAGGATGGCCTGGCCGAGGATGATTGGGACGGGTGGTGTCGTCTCACCGAAGAACTGGGCGAAGGCGTCCAGCTGGTAGGGGACGACCTCTTCGTCACCGATCGTGATCTTGTCGAGAGGGGTTACGAGCTGGGTGCTGGGAACGCGGTGCTGGTAAAGCCCAACCAGATCGGCACGGTGACCGAGACCCTGGAGACTCTCAACTACGCCGAAGCCATCGGCTTCAGCGCGTGCGTATCTCACCGGTCAGGGGAAACTGCCGACACCTTCATAGCGGATCTCGCCGTCGCCTGTGGGTGCGGACAGATCAAGACGGGAGCTCCATGCCGCATCGACCGTGTCGAGAAATACAACCGGCTCCTGCGCATAGAAGAGGAGCTGGGGGATGAAGCACAATTTGCTGGCCGCAGCCCGTTCATGCTAGAATAATTCGAGTGTGAGGAAGGGGTGTTCGCACTGGTCAACGTATTCTTGATGGTCATTCATCTGCTGGTGGCCCTGGGGCTGATTGCCGCGGTTCTGCTGCAGTCCGGCCGGAGCGCGGGACTATCGGGGGCGATCGCCGGGGCCGGTGAATCGCTCTTTGGACGCCAGAGAGGTATGGACGAGTTTTTGGGCAAGGTCACCACCTATCTTGCCGTCGGCTTCATGGCCCTGTCGATCCTTATCGCAGTTCTCATATGAGGGGTGGGAGATAACGTGCAGCGGCAACAGGCGCTGGAGCTTGTCAAGCGGCACCTCAAGACACAGAACCTGCTGAAGCACACTTACGCCGTGGAGGCGGTCATGCGGGGGCTCGCTGAACACCTGGATGAGGATGCCGATAGATGGGCTCTTGCGGGTTTGGTGCATGACATAGACTATGATGCGACCAGCGATGATCCCTCTCTGCACAGCATCAAGGGTGCTGACATGCTGGCGGAGGAGGGCTTCGATGAAGAGATCGTCGATGCCGTACGTTCCCACAATGATTTCCACGATCTGCCGCGTGAAACCCCGATGGCGAAGGGGCTGTACGCCGCTGATCCCATCACCGGGCTCATAGTCGCGGCTGCCCTTGTCCATCCTGACAGGAGCCTTCGCGCACTGGACGTGGAGTTCGTGATGAACCGGTACGGGGACAATTCCTTCGCCCGGGGTGCCAGGCGTGATGCTATCGCCTCGTGCGAGGAGCTGGACATCGAGCTGGAAGATTTCGTGGGCCTTGCCCTGGACTGCATGAAGGAGATCAGCGAGGACCTGGGACTCTGAGTCTTTCTGCCTGAGATTTCACGTCTTCTCACCGGCGACCCTTTCCCTGTCCGGCCAGAGAATGCATGCGGTCCCCTGCCGGGGCGACGGTGCTAATGGGGGAGAGCCACTCAATGGATGCCCTGGTCGTTCTTGTGTTGGTGGGCTATCTTATCGGCAGCCTTCGGATCGTGCCGCTGACCGGCCTTCGGGAGCGAGGCCAGCTCATCATGGCCGCGGCGCGGGTGGTGTTGTCCATGCAGTTGGGATATGTTCTGGCTCCCACCGCGGTCACAATGGCGGGGGCAGGATTCGGAACCCTGGTGGGCATCAGCTTCCCGGTGGGCCGGACATCCCGCCCGCCCGGGACCCAGCGGTCCCTGGTGGCCTCCGGGGTCGCGGTAGCAATGCTGATGCCCCAGGCAGCTGCAATGGGGTTCATCCTCTTCGCCGCCACGTACCTGGCGACGAGGCGTCTCACTCTATCAGCGATGTTAGCCATGCTGGTGGTGCCGTGGAGTGCCTGGTGGATCCAGGGCAGCGATCTCTTCCTGCTCTTCGGCGGCACAGTCTGGTTGATGCTGGCCTACCTGAACCTGGATCGTGTCGAGGTTCAGCTCAGACACCTGATGAACCTTTGCACTGAGCGTCTGATCTTCCGGCGCCACCTCCGTAGGGCCCTGGTGGTGCTCGTCCTCGTGATGTGTTTCTTACTGTTCTTTCTGAACAGGTACGTGTACCACGGGTTCGGCCTGCATCCCCAGGTGTTCCGGGAGGGAAATCCGAACCTCAACTACATTGCCCTGACCTTTGACGACGGACCGCACCCGGAGTATACGAATCAGATCCTGGACATCCTGGCGGACCGCGATGTCAGGGCGACGTTCTTCGTGGTCGGCAGGCACGTGGATCGATATCCCGAGGTGGTGCAGCGTATGCTGGACGAGGGGCACGAGGTGGGTTCTCACACGTACAACCACGTCAACCTCCTCAACGCTGATGAGGCGACGGTGATCAGGGAGCTGGAGATGACGGAGCGGGCCCTCAGGGAGGCCTTTGACTCTGAACCGCGGTTCTTCCGACCGCCGAGGGGCCTTTACAACCAGGTCACCCTCGATACTGCCCACGAGCGGGGATATACCCTCGTGCTCTGGTCGCTCAGCTCCACCGACTGGATGGGTACCTCCGCGGCCAGGATGGTGCGGCTGGTGACGAACCGAGCGCACGGTGGAGACATAGTCCTCTTTCACGACAGCGGCGACTTCTTCACGGCTGCCGGTGCCAGCAGGGCCAACACCGTGGCCGCCCTCGGACCCATAGTGGACTCCCTGACCGAGCAGGGATACCGGTTCGTGACTATAACGGAGATGATAGTCATGAGTCTTCTCCTGGAAGGAGAGCCGCCGTGAGCACCGCGCAGCTCGTGGTTCGTGAGGCCGTGGTGGACGATGCACCGGCGATTGCATCGCTGTTTCGGATGTGCTTCGGCGAAAGCGTCGCCCGGGTCGTTCCCGACGGACTGCCGGACTGGGTGACAGACGAGCTCGTGAAATCTGTTATAATGGCGGAGCCGGGGTGCTGTGCTGTTGCGACGGCAGCAGGAGAACTACTGGGTTACTGTATCTCACCAGCGAGCATGACCCGCCTGTGGTGGAGGGTGCTCACGGGAGGTCCGTTCAGGCGGATCATCGCCGCGGTGCTGAGGCGGGAGATACGTCTGCCTCCCGCCGGCCTGGTCCGTATGTCACGGGACAAACTGGTCTTTGTGGGAAGCTTCCGCAGCGTCTCCCCCGGGCGGACGGGACAGATACTCTCCGTGGCGGTGTCACCCGACTGCAGAGGCATGGGCGTCGGGACGCTACTCATCAGCAGAGCCCTGCAGTATCTTGCGGGGCGCGGGGTGAGGAGAGTGAAATTGGAGGTCAGGCCCGACAATGAGCCGGCCCTGCGGCTGTATCATGGCTTCGGGTTCGAAGCAGTTGGTCGGACCAGGGACGGTCAGGGTGACTGGATGGTGATGTCTCGCTGCCTCGGCGACACATGCAGATGAATGCTACATGGGATGGTGCTATCATGAGTGCGAAAAAGGATGACGTCCGGGTGGTTGCTCGCAACCGGCGAGCCCGCCGGGACTATCATATCGAGGAGGTCTACGAGGCCGGCATTAAGCTGACGGGTACCGAGGTGAAGTCGGTGCGCGAGGGCAACGTGAGCCTCCGGGATGCATACGCTGCCGTCGAGGGCGGGGAGGTCATTCTTCGCAACATGCACATCGGACCCT
>PWUB01000275.1 GCA_003563755.1 Clostridia bacterium | reverse complement strand
GTCCCAACGGTGCTGGAAAGACCACGACCATCCGTTGTCTTCTTGATCTCATCCGTCCCCAGGCGGGAAGCATGAGGGTGCTGGGGATAGACCCCACCGAGGACCCCGTGGCCCTCCGCTCCCGGGTTGGCTATCTCCCCGGGGAACTCAGTCTACAGAGCAATCTCACCGTTGAGGGCGTGCTGCGCTACTTCCTCGACCTTCGGAAGCGTCGGGCAGACTGGGCCCATGCTCGACGACTGGCTGACCGGCTGGACCTGGATCTCACCATGCCGGTGAGGAACCTCTCGAAGGGCAACAAGCAGAAGGTGGGCCTGGTACAGGCCCTCATGTCCCGGCCCCAACTCCTGCTCCTCGACGAGCCGACCAGCGGTCTTGACCCCTTGATGCAGCAGGAAATCCACGGGCTGCTCAGGGAGGCACGATCTGACGGTGCCACGGTGTTCTTCTCGTCGCATGTCATCGGTGAAGTGGAATCCATTGCCCAGCGGGTGGCCATCATCCGTGCAGGGGTGATCGTTGAGGAGGCCGAGCCCGGCCGGCTCGCGGGCATGTCCGTGCGCCGCATCATGCTCCGGTTCCGGGAGCCGGTGGACACCGGCCCGCTGCTGCGGCTCGATGGAGTGTCGCTGGTCACCGAGGATGATCCCACGGGGGTCACCCTGCAGGTGGAGGGTGAAATGGAGCAGTTCATCAAGACCCTGGCTGGCTTCCCGGTGAGCGACCTTCGGACGCAGAACGTGTCGTTGGAAGAGGTCTTTCTCGCTCACTACCGGGCGGATCAAGAAGAGGAGGGCGGGTGACATGGTGACCGAGTTTGGGCATACCCTGCGCCGGCTCCGGGGAGCGGTCGTCGGCTGGTCGGTGGGGGTGGCGCTGTATGGGCTGTTGATGGCCTTCTTCTATCCCACCGCGGCCGATATGGAGGAGGTGTTCGAGGAGTATATCGGTATGTTCCCGGAAACCATGATCGCCTTTTTCGATAACCTTCATGCCATAGCCACGCCCATGGGCTTCATGGATGTCTACTTTTTCTCCTATCTTCACTTGATCATCGGCATCCTGGCGATCAGTGCCGGGACCGCCATGTTGGCCGGAGATGAGGAGAGGGGCGTGCTGGATCTGGTCCTGGCCCAACCAGTGAGTCGTTCCTGCCTGTTCTGGGGTCGTCTGCTGGGGATACTTGCCTCCCTGGTGATAGTTCTGGCGGCGGGCTGGCTCAGCTGGGCCCTGCCGGCGGATACGGTGGGGCTTGATCTGACCCCGCTCCAGCTCCTGCTGCCCTTCCTTCCCCTGTTCGCCGTGCTGGCGCTGTTCACCGGCCTGGCCGTTCTTTTCAGCATGCTGCTACCGTCTGCACGGATCGCGGGCATGCTCACCGGTGGGCTGATGGTGGCGAACTATCTCCTGTTGGGGTTGTCCAAGATCAACGACAGCCTTGAGCCGGTGATGGAGCTTACGCCCCTCCGATACTACCAGGCGGGCTCGGCGATCGAAGGGTTGAAAGTCGACTGGCTGGTGGGTCTGCTGGCAGCCACGTTGATCGCAGCCTGCGGGGGCTGGCTCAGCTTTCTTCGCCGTGACATTCGGGTGAGCGGGGAGAGGAGCTGGGGGTTACCCGACATCAGGTTACCATCCCTACGCAGAGGCTCACGGTGAGCGCCAGCGCAGGGAGGGATCCTGCGAGAGCACTTCGTTGAGCAGGGTCTGAGCACCGGAGCTGTGAACCGTCCGATGATGGGGGGGACGGCCGCACCACCCTGAATCCCAGGGAGTGGCGGAGCCGAGGCATCCCGGCCTGGCCACCTCCGGGATGCCTCCGTGCCCTCACTCGATCACCGGTAGGTACAGGGCGGAGATCGCATCATCGAGATTGACGGGTTCTCCCGCACTGACGAGCATCCACGGCGTGCGCACCTCTTCGAGGCAGTGATCATCGGCGTGCTGATACCTGCTGTCTCCCCTCCAGGCAACGAACTCGTGCCAGGTCCTCACCAGGTGTTCGAAGCGGCACCTGCTTCAGAGGCACGGGCGGTGGATACGAGCTCGTGGATACGTACCAGGACGGTCTGGCCCCGCTAACCGTCGACGAGCTCCGTGCACTCCCCAGTCTGGCTACTCCGCTCCCCCTTGCCGAGCTGGGCCTGGATCGTGGCTTGTGGTCATCCCTCTTGAAGGTGGCGGCGGGGTGTGCGGCACTGCTGCAAGGAGTGCAGTCCCACCGCGGTGAATTGAGTAGGGGGAGGAGCAAGTCACAGAGGCGGATCTGTGGAGGGGAGATGACGAGATGAGTGAGGCAGGAAGGAACCTTGTCGTCCAGGGCGGCATCGTGGTCACCATGGATGACAGGCGGAGGGTACTCGAGGAGGGCTATGTTGTCATAGAGGACGGCAGCATAGTGGAGGTCGGTGCCAGGACGGCGGGGGATGAATGGTCCGGTTATGATAGGCTCGATGCCAGGGAGGGAATCATCCTTCCGGGTTTGGTCAACGCCCACGCTCACCTGGACCAGGCCCTCTACCGGGGATTGTTCGACGACATGGTGGCGTCCGAGCGGTACGAGCCCATGCTGCGGTTCGCCGCGAACCAGACCTCCGAGCGCGCCTACGCCGGAGCCCGCCAGTGTCTCCTGGAGCTCACAAGATCGGGAGTAACCACCACCACGGAGAGCTACTGGGTGCACAGCCATCCGGGGTCCATGAACGGGATATGCCGGGCCGTGGAGGAATCACGCCTGCGGGGTGTCCTGGCGCGTGCGATGAACGACCGCGAGCATGGGCGGGGACGCTTCGTCGAAAACTGGGAGGATGTCTCCGCTGAAATTGATGAGCTGAACCGGCGATGGGGGTCCGACCGGGTGGTAATCGTTCCCGAGGCGATAAGCATCCTCAGGACCAAGCGCGACACCCTGTTGGCCATGGAGGATTTCGCACGCAGGCGCGGCACCCTGTGGGCGACCCACATAGCCACCGGTGACATCGCTTCGATGGTCAATGAAACGGGGAGGGGACTCACCCACTACCTTGAAGACATCGGGGTCCTCGCGGACAACCTGCTGGCGGCCCACTGCAACGTCCTTTATCCGGGGGAGGCGCAGCGCATGGCCGATGCGGGGGTGCGCCTGGCGCACGCCCCGGTGGCGCAGCTGTGGCAGGGCTCACCGGTCGCTGACCTGATGGCCGTCCTCGCCGCAGGAGGCAGGGTGGGACTGGGTGTAGACGGTCCCCTCACCAACAACAGCCAGAGCATGTTCGAGTCCATGAAGTTCTGCATATACGCCCAGCAGCAGAACTACCGTCATCAGCTGGTGGCGGATGCGAAGCTGGCCCTCGAGCTGGCCACCATCCGGTCCGCCCAGGCCCTCGACATGGACGACGAGGTGGGATCCCTGGAGAGGGGCAAGGCCGGGGACCTGATAGTGCTGGATGGGAACCACCCCGGCGTGCGGCCGATCACGGCCCTTCTGGCCAACCTGGTGTATTCGACGAGTGACGAGGCGGTGCAGGATGTCGTCATCGGCGGCGAGATTGTCATGAAGGACAGGAAGCACCGGATCTTCGACGAGCATGAAGTGCTCGATGCCTGCGAGGAGGCACAGCGAGCCATGCTGTCCGAGGCCGGCGTGGACACAAAGATGAGGGAGGGGCGCCGCTGGGTGTTTCGGTAATCCTCGATGACATCGGGGGCGAATGCCGCCGGCGGAATGACTGCAACGGAGGGAGAAGATCCATGGATGTCAGGGCGGGATATGCTTACTATCCGTCCCTGTGTTACTGGGGACTCAAGCAGGTGGGATTCGCGGGGGATTTCGAGGTTCGGCACGAAGATTGGGCGAAAGAGCTGAGCAGGCTGGGAGGTGACTTCTCCTTCGCACCGCCCCTGGCCGGCGGCCCGATGTTCTCGTTGATGTACCAGGTCCCCTCGTACCTGGATCCGAAGGATCCGGAGGAGCTGTCAGTGATATGCTGCGCGCTCCAGCAGTTCATCCGGGACGAAGAGATTGCCCCCTTCCTCCGGGAGTGGCCTGGACGTACCGCCCACTGGGAGCGGTGGTTCACCGCACCCTGGAAGACTCACATCCTCGAAGGAGTTGGAGGGGATCGTGACGCCGCCTGTGCCCTGGTGGAGCGTTTCTTTGAGTACCTGGCCTTCCTGTGGCCGCAGTACGAGTCGATATTCTCGGAGCAGAAGGATGAACATCTGATAGGCGAAAGGATCGAGGTCATGGATCCCAGGACCGCGGTGCGGTGGGGTGAGCTGCTCGGGGTCGACTATCCATACGATGCTTTCGAATTCATCATCTGCCCGGAGAGCCCGAGCCTGGCCAG
>PWUB01000237.1 GCA_003563755.1 Clostridia bacterium | reverse complement strand
GGGGTCATGGGTGTCTTCTGTAGGGGTCGATTCCCACATCGACCCGGGGGCGGTGCGGTTGGGTATATGTAGGGGACGGATACATCCGTCCCGCCATCCGCATTGCCCATCGCAGGGGCGGTTCGGGAACCGCCCGTGCTGGCGAGGTCACGGGTGTCTCCTGTAGGGGTCGATTCCCACATCGACCCGGGGGCAGGGCGGTTGGGTATATGTAGGGGACGGATACATCCGTCCCGCCATCCGCATTGCCCATCGTAGGGGCGGTTCGGAAACGGCCCGCCGTGGCGGGGTCATGGGTGCCTTCTGTAGGGGTCGATTCCCACATCGACCCGCGTGCGTGTGCCCGCAATCCCGCCCGTAGGGGCACGATGCGTCGTGCCCGCGGGAGGGGTGGGGTATATGCAGGGCACGGATGCATCCGTCCCGCCATCCGCACTGTCCATCGCTGGGGTGGTTCGGGAACGGCCCACTCGAACGTGGCGAAACCACGTGTGTCATGTGGCGGGGCATGTGAACCCCATTCCGGAATAGAGGCACGCTACCGCGTGACCGATGTCCCGCAGGGTGTCACTATTCCCACATCAACCCGTGGCGGACCGAATAGAGACAGGCATCTGGACGTTACGGTGCGGTTGCTGGATAACCTGGACGACCCGGTGGCCGATGCCTCAGTTTTCGCCACACTACACTGGGTCAACGGAATCTACTGGGACTTCCGAGGGACAACCGGGGCCGATGGCACTGTCACCTTCACCCTGATCAACCACGGCAGCGGCTGCTATTGGACAGTGGTGACGGACGTTGTGGCCGAAGGATTGGAATGGGAACAGGGTGAATACTCGGATGAGCTTGGAGAGGGTGAAGACTATCCCTATTGTAAGCAGTAAACAATAACGGCAAGACTGGAGCCGCCACGGGGGCTGGCATAGGCCAGCCCCCTGACTGTTCCATCGGTAGCGTTACCATGAGGTTCGCGCCTCGAGAATACCTGGTATCCGAGTAGGGTGCGTGTGGATCTTCACATCCGGTCAACTGTCGCTGTGACCTTCCCCATAGCTCAGGCCACGGCAACCTGGAACCCGGTGGTGCCCCCACCTGGAGGGCGTTGAGTGTGGTGGCCCCGCATTGGGCAATACACCGGCGCCTTGACAACCTCGATAATATCGCATCATAATATCGCTGAGCGATATTAGCGGGCACGGGATGCTGGAGAGAGAGTTCTTCCTTGGGTTCATCAGGATTCACATCCTCTACCATGCGTCAAAGGCTCCCATCTACGGTGTGGAGATCGCCGAGGAGCTGGGGCGGCACGGTTACCGCCTTGGCCCCGGTACCCTCTACCCAACGTTGCACCGCCTGGAAAGAAACGGCTACCTGCAGCGGGAGCTCAGGGTAGTGGGCGGCAAGATGCGGAAGTACTACTCGATAACAGAACGGGGTCTGGAGGTGCTGGAAGAGGCGAAGGCGAAGATCAGGGAGCTCGTCGATGAGGTGTACGACACGGGTTAGCCGTACGAAGGAACTCCCTGCTGCATCAGTGCGGTGACGGTCACTGCAGGTGTCGCGGCAACCGAACGACGGTAGCGCAGCGCCTGTGCATCGCATCGGTGCTTCAGGATTGTCCATCCCGGCAGGGCCGGGAACAGGGAGGACCGACTGTGGAGAAGAAGCGAACAATCCGGTTCGACAGGCCGATCAAGCTGGTCGTCCTCACAGTTCACGTTGTCGGCTTCTCTCTCTGGTACGGTGGCGCGGTCCTGGGCACGAACCTGCCGGTAGCTGTCCCGATAATGACAACCGCCTCCGGTGTTCTGCTCAGCGTGAGGGAGATCTACCAGCACGGTGCCCAATGGCTTGCCGCAACGGAAGGCGTCCTGACGTGGGTGAAAGTGCTGCTCCTGCTTATCGGCCGCGCCGTGGGCCAGTACGGAGCAGTCGTCCTCACCGTGGTTCTCATCCTCGGCGTGCTGACGTCGCACCTGCCCGATGCGATACGGGAGAGGACGCTCTTCGGCTCGAGGGCCGGCTAGCCACACGTCGTGCGCCCGTACGTGCCACACCCCGGGCGCCCGGCACGCACCGGGTAACGCCTGCCTAGCAGGGAGCACCGCCCCCGATCCTGAAACAAAGGATTGTGCGTAAAGAGCGAGGGAAGCAGGGGAGGCACGGAGAAATGAAGAACCGGCCCGGCGGCCATATCCCGCAGTCTCCAGGGCCGCAAGACATGATCGACTGACTGACTGTTTGATACAGGGAGGTTACGGTAATGAAGCTTGGCATCATCCTGAACACCAGCGATCCTGAGACGGCGTGGAACGCCCTGCGTCTCGGCAACGAGGCACTTTCCAGGGGAAACGAGGTCAGGATGTTTCTCCTCGGCAGCGGCGTAGAGATCGTGGGCATTAAGGAGGCTCCCTTCGACGTGGCCGGAGTGCTGGAGAAGTTCGTAAGCGGCAGGGGAAACCTCCTCGCCTGTGGCACCTGTCTCACGTTCAGGCATCAGCAGGGCGGCGTGTGTCCGGTGTCGACGATGTCAGAGCTGATGGACCTGGTTGCGGAGTCGGACAGACTGGTAACGCTCGGTTAGATGGGGATGTTGAACGGAGTATGATGGAAGGCGCAGCTATGGGATGCTACCGCAGGCTGCCTGATGCGGAGATGCGAGGAGAGTTTGATCGGAGATAGCGAATCACAGTGAGGCGACGCCGGGGCAAGACAGGTGGACTTGTCCATCGGCGAGAGCCGGGCAACGGAGGAAGGGAGTAACCATGAAGCTATTGATGTTCCACGCAGGAGAGTTCTGGTACAGGCCGCACCAGCCTGACGGGCCGGAGCCGGAGAGGACTGCGCTGCCGGAGGGGCTGGTGGTATTCGCCCATGTTGAGGAGACGGACGGCGAACGACCGGAGGCGGTGGACAAGGCCGTCGGCAATATCAAGTGGCTGGCAAACAAGAACAAGGTCGGGAGCGTAGTACTGCACTCGTTTGCGCACCTGTCCGGCAGCAAGTCGGACCCGGAGACTGCCGGGGAGATGATTCAGCGGATGGCGGAGAAGCTTGGCAGAAAGGGGCTTGACGTCCACATCGTGCCGTCAGGCCGGTTCTACGAGTTCTCCATCCACGTGCTCGGGCCGTCGCTGGCGAAGGTGTTCAAGGAGGTGTGAGCGACGCATCACGCGGCGACTGTGCGCACGGTGCTGGAGGAAATCTGCGGATTGTCAACTGTGGAGGTCATCTGCTTCGTCCTGTACGGCGCCGACGACCTCGCGGTGCACAGTCGCGCGCTGGAGAAGGCAGCGGAACCGACCTGATAGCGCCTGCGAGCAGCAGGCGCTGAGAAACAGGGAAGGGATCTTTAGTCTCCACCACCCCACAGGATCACCACCAGCTCATCCTTGTCAACCTTGAGGTGTTCAGCCACATCCTTCAGAATAGCGCTCAGCGTCCCCACCTTCAGCGATTCGTGACGGGGTATGGTGATATGATGCGGCACGTCCCCCGGCCTTGTGAGTCGAATGTGGCTGCCAGTCTGTCGCGTCGTCTCGTACTCGAGGCGTGACAGAAGACGTGCGAGAGCCTGGCCGCCGACGTCTCGAGGAAGCTTCAAACAGCAATAACCTCTTCGCGAACGAGGTGGAGACGGATAACCCTGGGCAGGTCATGCTCGTCGAAATGACAGCGTACGGCATCTACAGCCATGCGCCTGACCTCATCCATTGTATCGGCCTGCGTGTAGATGGAGTAACCCGGCACCCGGGCCTCATATCCCCCATCGATAGATTCCTCGACCAGGAACAATATCTCCTTGGGCATTTCAGTCCTCCCGTGCACTGGGTCGGGGGCAGTCAGCAGGAACAGCCGGTTGAGCGCCACAACCGTCCGGGGCCGCCGACAGGAGGCCGCCTCGAACGGCTCTCGATCTCATGGTCTCCTCAACTCCACCCCCTGAGCCCGTTCCCATGCAACCATACTATAGCACCCGAACAGGGGTAATGAAGGCGACCTTGTGGAAAGGTATCGCAGGGGTGGTTCGGGAACCACCCCTCCTGGCCGGGTCATCGGCGGTCTGGTGTAGGGGTCGATTCCCACATCGACCCGCCGGCGGGGCAGTTGGGTATATGCAGGGCACGGATACATCCGTCCCGCTGCCCGATATGCATGGTGCTCAATGCGGTGCATGCAGCCGGCATCATGGCCGGCAGTAGCTTAGAAGCCGTGGCGTGAACCCCGTAAAACTGGAGTAGATCAGGCCACGGACAAGACACGGTTTCGGGCTGTTTCAGCATATTGCAGCGGGCTCAGGTAATGCAAGCTCTGGTGCAAACGATCGGCC
>PWUB01000010.1 GCA_003563755.1 Clostridia bacterium | reverse complement strand
GGGTGTGGTATCACCCTGCGGGGAGATGGTGGCCTTTCGTTCCGAGAGGACGGGTATTTCCCAGCTGTTCATCAAGAACCTTCTAACCGGGGAGGTAACCCGGCTGACGGATGGGGCCTATCCCAAGTACTGGCCCCGCTGGTCTCCGGGGGGAGACAGGATCGCCTTCGAATCCAGGTGTCCCGGAGAGGATAACGTGAGCCTGCTGGGAGTTATAGATCTCGAAACCGGGCACATCCAGTATCACGACCTTCATCCGTGGTATCGGACCTGGGCCATGTCCCGTCCGGAGTGGCTGTGTGATGATGAGATCCTGGTGCCGGTGCTTGCTGACGAGGTACGCACCACGATCTCCGTGAACCTACTCACCGGGGATGAGAAGGCCTGGGGGGGCATGGTGCAGTCCCTTCAGCGGGTGATCCCAATTCCAGGCAGTGACGGAGAGTACCTGGTGAGGATCTGGGACCAACCCAGGCCTCACGAAGCGGAGGAATTCGCCGGCGGCGTGGTATACAGGCGGCTGATGAGGGCCACGTTCGAGGAGTACAGGCCGCGGTAGCCCGCGCATTCTGACTGCAAGACCGTGAAGGGAGGCCATTGGACTTGAGTAGAGGCTGTAGGTTGGCGCTGTTCGTGGCGGCCCCGACAACGTCCCGTCGCATCGGGTGGGGGTAAGGCACCGCCCTGGGAGCCAGGATGAGCGCTGTTCACCCAGAGCCCTCTCGAGTCCACTGGCAACACTCAATACTTACCACCCGCTACGTGACCTGCAGACACGGCGGTTTCGATGGAGGCGAGGAGTATCGATTCGGATCGCGATGTGCCCCCGGGAGCCACGCTGCCCAGTGGACAGGTGCGCAGGGGAGCGGGCCACCGACCGAAGGAGAACACTGTAGGTGCTCACTTCAAGTCGGATGCCTGCTCACCCTCGTTGATCCTGGGCACCATGAGGACCACGAGATCGTAGACATCGCCATCCTCGTGCATGCCGCGCATTTCGGGCAGCCTCGACTCCCTGCCCTGCAGAAAGTCTGTCAGCGCGTGCTTGCACCTGTGGGCTACTTCGGAATCCATCACTACTTCACGAAAGCTGCCGAGGCAGGGCGGGAAGGCATCGGGCTCATCCGGGTGCGCAGTCCGTTGGGGAATGGTCAGCAGCAGCCGCCTCAGCATGTCCATCAGCCTGCGTTCCACGATCGGCAGCGAGGCCGCCACACTGTCAGGGTCGTCTTCTATCCTCAAATCCACGTCAAGGTCAGCCGACTCCGCCTTCAACCGGTAGAATCTCTCCGTGATCCCGTGAATCTCGCGGGTACCACCTACCTCGATGAAGTCTGCATCCTGCAACTGCCGAAAGTGATAGTGCAGCTTCGCCTGGGGTTCGTCCAGGATCCCTGCCACATCCTTGATGGGCACCGGGTCCTTCCGCCGCGCCAGGATCTTCAGTATCTCGATTCGAAGCGGGTGGGAGAGGGCCTTCAGCCTAGCAATGTCCTGGTCAGACACCAGTGAACACCTCCCTCGCATTCATAAAGCTACTCTAGACGGTTTGTGCACGTGGCTGCAACCGCATCAGTACTTCCGCAGCTCCTTGATGCCGCCTAACGATGCCGTTCCGCCCATGACAGCGACTCCGCCGATCACTGGCCAGTAGAAGAGAGGAAGAGCCACTCCCAGCAGCCCGGCGGCACCGAGGGAGAGGGGGGCAGTTCCCCCCAGCAAAGTGTTCAGCAGGGCGAAGACGCGACCCCGCATTCTATCAGGAACCAGGCGCTGAACGATGGTGGTCAGGGAGATATTGGCGACCGCTCCCGTGGCCCCCAGGGTGAAAGCCGCGGATACCAGGATGATGCCGATAGCACGGGGCGATACAGCGGAATAGAGGGCAAGGGCCAATCCCCCTCCGAGCAGGAGCACTGAAGACCCGTGGGCGAGCAGTGCACCCAGCAGCGGTTTCGACTGCCTGGTCCACTTGATGGAGGAGAGCCCCAGTGCAGCCAGCAGCAGGCCCGCAGCCAGGGCGGATTGCACCAGGCCGAGCATCACCTCGCCGAGCCCGAGGGTATCTATCACCATGACGGGAAGAATCACCTGGTTCAACGGCACCCCGAAGAAATTCATCATGGCCAGTACCGGGAGCATTCGCCGGAGCAGGACGGAATCGGCCACATACCGGATCCCTTCCCTGATGCGCTCGATGAAGGAAACCTGCAGTTTTTCACCGGCCTCCTCTGCCCCGGGGGGAGGGAGCTCGAGGAAGCATTCGCTGATCCCCGACAGCAGATAGGAGAGGCCGTTTGCAATGAACAGGACCGGGATGGCGCGCTGTGCGCCTCCGAGGGCAATGAGCAGCACACCGGCCAGGGCCGGAGCGATGAGGGAGGTCACTGATGCTCCGAGCTGTCTCAGGGAGTTCGCCTGCTGAAGCTGACCGTCGCCCACGATGTTGGGGATCGAGGAGCCCACGGCAGAGCTGAACAACGGCTGTACGATGCCGAAGATCACGAGTATCACGTATACGTGGGCCACGGTGAAGATGCGATCCATCATGAAGACGCCGGCGGTGAGGACCAGGACTCCGCGTATGATATCGCTGAAGACGATGATATTCTTGCGATCAAGCCTGTCGACAAGGGCCCCGGCCGCGGGTCCGAGGATGATGCCGGGAACGGACGCCACGGTCATGACGCCTGCCAGGGTCAGGGCATCCGCCGTGTGAACGATCCATACCACCAGGCCGAACTTGAAGAGGGCGTCGCCCATCTGAGACACGATCTGGCCGATCCACAGCACCAGGAAATTTCGATTCCGGGTCAGTGGACCAGGCCCTGCACGGTCGACAGCACAGCTCGGTTGTGACATTCTACATCCCTACCTTCAATATTAGTCTAACGTTAAAGAAAGTATAAACAAACGGCATGGTGGTGTCAACACCCTCAGGCAGGGTGTGATCCGTTGCCTTGCGTGCGACCGGTTGGTGCATGGATTGCTCCTGCCTGAAGCCGGTACCTGCCGCTGGCATCGCCAATTCTGACTCAGACGGAAATCCTACTTTCATACTGACCGCGATAGTCGTATACTTGTAGCAACCACGTACTCGCCAGAGAGGAGCCTGCAATGATCGAGCTGATGAACGAACCCATAAGGTAAGATATCCCGGCCAGGCTGGGGTGCGTCCATAAACGACGCGGGTTCTTCATCGCTTTGAGCTGCTTCTCATGGTCTTCCCGATTTCCATCACCAGACCCGTATAGCCAGCCCGGCCGGCTGGCTCACCTTGCTCATGGATGTATGATGGGGGGATCGCCGTGTGGCGCATGAATGCTGACCGACTTGAGAAGAGATTCGATGGGGAGCCGCTCTTCACCGATGTCACCTTTCATCTTCATGAAGGGGACCGTCTCGCCCTGGTGGGTGACAACGGCTCGGGGAAATCCACCCTGCTGAGGATGGTCGCCGGGTTGACGGCGCCCGACGACGGTATGGTCCGTTTCAGGCCCGAGCAGCCGAGCATCTCCTTTCTACCCCAGGAGATACCCGATTACGACATGTCTCAGACGGTGTGGGACTACGTGAAGGCCGGCCACGCTGAGCTGTTCGAACTACAGAGACGCCTTCACCGGATCGAGAAGCTCATGGCTGACGGGCCGGAGAGGGCGGAAGAGCTGTATAGAGAATACGCGACGGCATGGGAGCAGTTCGAGGCCCTGGGAGGATACACCTGGCGGAGCCGCCTGGAACGGGTCCTCAACCGCATGGATCTGCCCAGGCGGTACTGGGAACGCCGGATCTCCGCCCTGAGCGGTGGGGAAAGGACGCGGATGAACTTCGCCAGGCTCCTCTTTGTGGACCCGGGGCTGCTCCTGCTCGACGAACCCACCAACAACCTGGATTGGCCCACCCTCGAGTGGCTCGAGGAGTTTTTCTCTGAGTACAGCGGCACCATCATGTACGTCAGCCACGACCGTGAGTTCCTCGCAAACACTGCGGACCGAGTCATGGAGCTCAGCCGCGGCAGCCTTGAAGTGTATGACTGCGGCTACGTCAGATTCCGTGCAGAGAGGCGCCGCAAGAGGGAACTGGCCTGGGCCGAATACGAAAAACAGGAGAAAGAGAAGAAGCGTCTCCGTGAGGTGCTCCGGAGGCAGAAGCAGTGGGCTGCCAGGGCTCACGATGATGCGGGGACCAACGATCACCTGCGACGCAAGGCCAAGGTGGCTGCCAAAAAGGCAAAGGCCGTGCAGCGGCTCCTGGTGCGCGAACTGGAGGATGAATCCGTCAAGCCCTGGGAGGCGGACGGCATCAATCTCCGGATCGATGGGGAGTCCTCGGTGAG
>PWUB01000165.1 GCA_003563755.1 Clostridia bacterium | reverse complement strand
CCTGGTTCGACGATCACGTGCGAGAGCAGGTCAGGGACAGGCAGATGGTCTGCTTTCTGCTGAAGTACAGGAGACGGGCGAGGAATCTCCCGGAGAAACGGTCTAGCTGCTCTTTTGACCGATCTCATGTGACGGTCAGCAACTCCACTGGCGTCCACCCGCGCAGAGAACAGCACCCCGGTCATCTTCGGTTCGGCCGCCCGGTGCGGTGTTTCGAGAAAAACCCTCCGTGCATTGCCTCTCACCCGGTCACACCCCCAGCCCGTTGTCAGCTCACTTTTATCCGGTGGCAGGGCGGTGTGCATTTTGGCCCCAGCCAGGCCGGGGTCGAGGGTTATCAGGTACGCATATCTGTGATACGTTTGCCGGGAGAGGCGATTGCCCTCAGAGTGAAGCTGGTGCGGACGTCTGGACGGGAGGAACGAATTTGTCTACTTTGGTTTTTTTGAATGGCGAGATCACCCCCCTGGAGGATGCGAGGATCTCCCCCCTGGACAGGGGGTTCAATTTTGCCGACGGGCTCTATGAGGTGATCCGGGTCTACAATGGCCGGCCCTTCTGCATGCAGGAGCACATGGACCGTCTCAACTACGGTGGTGAACAGCTGGACATAAAGATCCCCTACACAACGGAGGAATTCGCCGAGATCGTCGACCGTCTGTTGAGGGTCAATGACCTCAGCGAGGCGTCGGTTTATCTCCAGGTTACCCGGGGCCCTGTTCCCCGGGCTCATCCCTTCCCCGAGACATATGAACCTACCGTCTTCGTCCGCGTCAGTGAGGCCTCGGCACCTTCTCCGGAACAGCTGGAGCAGGGCATGACCGCGATAACCCACGGCGACAACAGGGGAGGGCTCTGCTACATAAAGAGCCTCGCGTTACTGGCCAATTGCCTGGCCCAGACCCGTGCAAGGCGAAAGGGTGCTTACGAGGCGATTCTGGTCCGGAACGGCTTTGTGACAGAGGCCACTGCCAGATCTGCCTTCTGCGTCATTGGCGGGACTCTTTGCACCCACCCTCTGGCCAATATACTGCCGGGCATAACCCGGAAGAACGTCCTGCAGCTGGCGGCGGACAACGACTGGCCCCTTCTCGAGCGGGCTGTTCCAGTGACGGATTTCCTGGATGCGGATGAGATCTTTCTCGCCGGTACCATCGCCGAGGTCGTCCCGGTGGTTGAGGTCGACGGACAGAAGATCGGCGACGGCAGGCCGGGTCCTGTGTTCTGGCGGGTTCACGAAGCCTTCCAGGGTCTCATACAGCGCGCGACGGGCTCCTGATCGATTCAGGCCGGGGCGGGGTCACTCAATGAGTTGCCCGCCCCGGTTTCCAGCGAGGATGCCCCCGTCTTCCAACTTGCCCCAGGTATGTGAATGGGATAATATGTATATGTGTGGCATCAGGCCCGGTGGGAACGGTCTGGATTGCAGCGACCGATGCTGTATGCGGCAGTTGCCTTCGTGGGTGGGGTGGTACTGGCTTCCACCTGGTCTGCCGGTTGCGTCCATATTTGGGTTCTCATTGCAGTGGCTGGAGGGGCGGTACCGGCGGCAGTGGGCGCCCTGGCGACGGCGAGGGGGGGAGTCCACCTTCACCGTCTGCTGGCCGCCCTGTTGCTTTTGGGCATCTTCTGCCTCGGATCATTGCGCTGGACGGGCCATGTCGCGGCTGTCCGGGTTCTGCCGCTGGAGGAGGGGGAGCGGAGGGCTGGGGAACTGGTCCTGTCTGTTCTGACCCCCGCGAGTCCCTCGGCCGGCGGTGGCCAGCGATGGGAGGCCGCGGTGCGGGAGGCTGCCAGCGAGGGGCTTGGGGAACTCCGGGGACAGCGGATCCTGGTGTACTCACGGGATTCAGTTGAGCCGGGTGAGCTGTACCGGGTTCACGGCGAGGTGTTTCTGCCCGGCTCCGCCCGGAATCCCGGGAGTTTCAACTACAGGAGGTACCTGTTGGCCCGGGGCATCGGTCATTCCCTGGATGCTCAGAGGATGGACCCGCTCCCCTCCGGTTCCAACAGGTTCCTGTCCCTGAGGGCCACGCTGCGACGCCGGCTGCTGGAGGGCACGGACGGGGTCGTCGGTGGGGATGCCAGGGGTCTGATCCTGGCCCTCGTCCTGGGAGATCGCGACCTCTTGCCCGCTGACCTGGTCGAGCGCTTCCGTGCCGCTGGCCTGGGGCACCTGCTGGCCATATCAGGGCTGCACGTGATGACCTTCGGCCTGGTCCTGATCGGCATGTTGAAGCGGATCCTTCGCCACCGGCAGGCCCTTTTGCTCGGGGTGGGAACGGTGTTTGCCTACTCGGTGATGGTGGGCAGCGGTCCGTCGGTCAGCAGGGCGGCCCTTCTCTTTTGTGCCCGGACCCTGGCCCCCGAGGTGGCGAGGCGCTATGATCCCCTCAATGTTCTGGCAGCCTCGGCTCTGCTTCTGGTCATCCACCGCCCCGGGCTGGTCTTTGATATTGGGTTTCAAATGTCCTTCTGCGCCTGTTGGGCCCTCGTCTCCGTCAGACCCGTCATTGAGGATCGGGGTGGAGGCTTTCTCGCTGCTGCTGTCGCCGTCTACGGCAGCATCCTGCCGCTGACACTGTACCATTTTCAATTCTCTTCCCTCGTGGCATTGCTGGCCAATCCCCTGCTCATTCCCGTCTTTCTGCCCGTCCTGGTATCAACGTGGGTGGCCGGAATCATGGCGGTCTCCGGTGCGTTTCCTGCGTTGCTGGGCCCGGTGACCGTGCCAGTTCGGACCTTTGCGGTGCTGGTTCGTTGGCTGGGAGCAATGCCGGGCCGCCTGGAGGTGGGGATCAGCCTGCCGGTCCTGCTCCTGGTCTATCTGTCCCTGGCCGTCGCCTTCCCACCGGGTCGCCGGGCTCCGGTTCTTTCCCCCGTGCGGGCGTTGGTGCCCCGGAGGGTGAGGGCGGTGAAATCGCTGTCTCTACTCCTCCTCTGGACCGTTGTGCTCGGCCTGCTCCTGAGCATTCCCTCGGCCGGTGCAGGTATTCTGCGGGTCACGGTGTTTGACGTTGGGCAGGGCGATTGCATTCTCTTTGAGGCCCCCGGGAGGGGCGTCTTCATGATCGATACGGGTCCCCCGGGGTGGGATGGTCCCGCTGCGGTGCAGAGCAGGGTTCTACCCTACCTGGCAGATCGGGGAATCGGGCGGATCGACCACCTGCTGCTCACCCACGGACACCTGGACCACACGGGAGGGGTCGGTGCACTGCTCGAGGCGGTGGAGGTTGCCGAGGTCTGGCTCGGACCGATGTGTGAGGAGACGACGGGCCTGGACTGTGATCCGGGTTTGAAGAGAAGCCTGGACAGTGCCGGGGCCCGGCTGAGATGGGTTACTGCCGGGGACGGGGTGGAGTTGGGAGGTGTACAGTTTTTGGTCCTGTGGCCACCGACCGATTCGGCGACTGACCTGAATCTGAATGAGGCCAGCGCAGTCGTGATGGTCAACTATGGAGACTGGTCGATGCTGAACATGGCTGATGTGGAGGACAGGGGGGAGAGAGAAATGGTGGATCGATATGGTTACAGCCTCGGAGCGACTGTGCTCAAGGTGGGGCATCATGGCAGTGCTGGCGCCAGCAGCTGGGCCCTTCTTCACCGGGTCAGACCGGAGCTGGCGGTGATACCCGTGGGCTTCAATCCCTATGGACAGCCCGCAGCTGTGACTTTGCAGCGATTCGCGGACCTGGAGATCCCCGTTCTCAGCACGCGGGACGTGGGAGCGGTGATAATCGAGACGGACGGGAGGGTCTGGCGAGTCAGTACGATGCTGTCAGGACTGAGCAGGAAAGCGTCACGGCCCCGGGGAATTCCAATGGACGTGGCGTGCTTCTGATGGAGGGGCAGCCGGGTTTGCTGAGAACGTGTGATGCAGGATAGATCATATCCCGTGCGAGGAGGGACATCCATGGCGATAGTCGCGGTGAGCATAAGCCCCGTCGGAGAAGGTGTCAGTGTCAGCACCTATGTAGCGCGTGCTCTATCAGTGTTGGAGCAGAGCGAGCTGCAATACGAGGTTGGTCCCATGTTCACGACCATTGAGGGCGACCTGGACCTGATTTTGCAGGTGGTGCGGAGGATGCAGGAATCCGTGTTTGAGCAGGGTGCCGGGCGGGTCAGCACCGTCATGAAGATCGATGATCGGCGAGATGGAGCTCACAGCATGAAGGGGAAGCTGCGATCTGTGCAGGCGCACCTGGGAGGCCCAAGAGCGGAACTCAGGGACTTACCCCAGGGCGGGATCCACGGTGCACTGGGAAAATAGCAGCGACAGCGTCCGATTTGACGGGAGCGCATGCGAGGCGATGCGGAGGCATTGCAGCTGAAGCCCGTGAGCTTCGCGGT
>PWUB01000214.1 GCA_003563755.1 Clostridia bacterium | reverse complement strand
GCCGAGGGCCTGGCGGTGAGGGCGGGTGTTTCCCTGCGAGACGTAGCACGGTCATCCCTGCTGACGCCTGCCTGCGGCCTGGGCACGGGCGATGTTGCCCTGGCCGAGCGCTCCTTCACCCTCCTGCAGGAGGTATCGGATCTCTTACGCGAGGATCTGCTCTGAATGTGGCCCTCAGACCCACCTACACGACTTCGAGCGTGATCTGGGGAGGCTCTGTGACGGAAGTGACTGCATGGCTCCGGGCACCCGGAGACTGTCCCACTGAAACCTCCGGATCATATACTAACTGTGACTAGAGACCACCAGGAGTCATGATTTAAAGCCCAAAAGCAGGATTTCGGCATGCTTGGCCGAATATACAAGTGATGTACCATTTTCGTGCCCGAGGGGGTTATCGTGATGAGTCGAAGGAAGTCATGGACACCACTGGTCCTGCTGCTGGCGATCATGATGGTGACAGTGATCGCTTGCGCCCCGGAGGCGGTCGATGAGCCGGACGAGCCCGACGTGCCTGATGAACCGCCAGAGCCAGTTGAGCTGAGGATGGGGTTGGGTTCTGATGCTACCAACCTTGATCCGAGACACGCACACGACGTGGCCTCGGCCAACATCAACAATCTCGTATACATGGGCCTGCTCCAGTGGGACATGGAAACCATGGAGATCATCCCCTACGTCGCCAAGGAGATCGAGATTCCGGACGACACCACCTACGTATTCCACCTGCATGAGGGCATCAAGTTCCACGACGGCACCGAGCTGACGGCCCATGATGTCAAGTTCACCTATGACTGCCTTCGTGATCCGGACTACGGCGGGATCAACCTCGCGTTCTACCAGCCCATCCAGGAGATCACGGTGATCGATGACTACACGGTGCAGTTCAGCCTTGAAGCGCCGAACGCACCCTTCCTGTACTATCTGGCCCCGGGTATCGTGCCGAAGCACATCGCCCAGGAGCAGGATGACATCTTCGTGACGGAGCCCGTCGGTTCCGGTCCCTACGTGTTCGTGGAGTGGGTGCCCAACGATCACATCGTATTGGAGGCCTTCGATGACTACTTCGGAGGTAGGCCCTCCATCGACAAAATAGTCTTTCGGATCATCCCCGAGGTGACCACCCGGCTCGTGGAGTTGGAGACCGGGGGAATCCATCTCGTTGACGGTGTGCCTCCGGAAGACGTGGATCGTCTGGATGCCGAGCCGGATGTGACCGTGACTTTCACTCCCGGAACGGGCTTCAACTACTTTGCGTACGACTGCCAGAGCGCACCCTTCGAGGATGTACGTGTCAGGCAGGCCATCGCTTACGGTATCGACATGGAGACCCTTGTAGACCACCTGTTTTACGGTTACCGAGAGGTCGCCTACTCTCCCATCATCCCGACCTCCTGGGCCCACAACCCCGATGTCCGCAAGTTCGACTACGAGCCTGAGAGGGCGATGGAGCTGTTGACAGACGCGGGCTATCCCGACGGGCTCGAAGTTCAACTGAAGCTGTCCGAGGGCGAAGTCACCAGGGAAATGTGCGAGATCGTCCAGCATCAGCTGTCGGAGATCGGCGTAGATGTGGCGCTCTATGAGCAGGAATGGGGTGCCTTCCTGGCGGACGTGATGGATGGAGACTACGAGATGATGACCATCGGCTGGTCAGGACAGACTGATCCTGACCGCGGGGTGTACCGCCAGTTCCACAGCCGAAACTGGGCACCTGCTGGCTCCAACTTCCAGCGGTATGCGAATGAGCGGGTCGACGAGCTGCTGGATCTGGCCCGCACGAACCCCGACCAGGAAATCCGCAGGGAGAAGTACTTCGAAATCCAGGAGCTCCTGGCCGAGGAGCAGCCGTATACCTATGTTTCGTACTACGTGACCATCGCGGCCCACAGGCCCGAAGTACAGGACTACGTCGGGCGCTGCGGATACTTCTACACCCGTCCCCTGAAGGATGCGACGCTGGCCAGATAAGGCGGAGAGCGATCATCCTCGACAGCGGTGAGGCGGGGTGCTTGCCCGCCCCACCGCTCTGCATATAGGGCCGGCAAGCTCCTCTGGCTGGGATTGTGCACCGCGCTGCCCACGCGGTAGCGGCCCACAGACAGATGGTGACCTGTGACGATCGGACGGTCATCCTGTGCGTTTGAGTGTACCGCCTGGGACATCATCTGCTCAATAAAGAAGGAATTTGGGCTGCGCACCGCGAACAGGAAGAGGGCGAATGGAGTTAGAGTTTTTGTCGCGTGTCCCTAACCAAGGAGGGGGTAAAGGAATGCTACGGAAGAAATCGTTCTGGGCGATTATCTTACTGGTTTTTGTCATGGCGTTCGCGGTGGCCTGTGCTCCTGAGGCCGTTGATGAACCCGATGATCCGGACCCGGATCCCGATCCAGATCCACCGGATGAGCCCACCGAGCTCCGCGTAGGAGTCGGATCTGACGCAACTAACCTCGATCCGAGACTTTCCACCGATGTAGCGTCAGCTAACATCACGAACCTGGTGTACGTTGGTCTCGTCAAATGGGACATGAACACCATGGAGATCATCCCGTACGCTGCCAAGGAGATCGAGATCCCGGATGACACCACGTACATCTTCCACCTGCATGAAGGTATCTACTTCCACGACGGAGTGGAGCTGACTGCGGAGGATGTGAAGTACACGTACGACACCTTCAGGGATCCCGACTTCGGGGCCAGAAACATCGCCTTCTACGAGCCGATAACAGAGATCAACATCATAGATGACTACACGGTGGAGTTCAAGCTGGAGGAGCCCAACGCTCCCTTCCTCTACTATCTGTCTCCGGGTATCGTACCCAAGCACATCGCCGAGGCTAACGGCGAGGTCCTGCAGACGGAGCCGGTCGGCGCAGGTCCCTACGTGTTCGTGGAGTGGATTCCCAACGATCGCGTGGTGCTGGAGGCCTACGATGACTACTTCGAGGGAAGGCCGGCCATCGACAAGATCGTCATCAGGCCGATTCCCGAGAGTACGACGAAGCTGGTTGAGCTAGAGACCGGCGGAGTGCACGTCGTTGACGGAGTTCCCGCCGAGGATGTCTCGCGTCTCGAGGACGATCCGAACGTTGAGGTCACCATCAACCCGGGTACGGGCTTCAACTACCTGAGCTATCACAACCAGGAACCGCCCTTCGACGATGTGCGGATGAGGCAGGCCATCGCCTACGGAATCGACATGGAAGCCCTTGTCGAGCATATATGGTTAGGCCTGCGGGAAGTCGCCTATTCGCCCATCATCCCGACCTCCTGGGCGCATAACCCCAACGTGCGCAAATTCGGTCATGATCCCGAGAAGGCCATGCAGCTCATGGCGGACGCGGGCTATCCCGACGGATTCGACACCACGCTGAGGTTCTCCGAGGCCGAGGAAACGCGGGAGCAGTGCGAGATCATCCAGTACCAGCTGGCCGATGCGAACATCGACGTGTCTCTCCTCGAGCAGGAGTGGGGTGCCCACTACGGGGACATCCTCGACGGCAACTTCGAGTTCTACGCCATGGGCTGGTCCGGACAGACTGACCCCGACCGCGGAGTCTACCGCCAGTTCCACACGCGGAACTGGGCCCCGGTGTCGGCTAACCGCCAGATGTACTCCAACGAGCTCGTTGACGACCTGCTCGACCGGGCGCGGACCAACCCCGACCAGGAGATCCGCCGGGAGAAGTACTTCGAGATCCAGGAGATCCTGGCCGAGGAACAGTCCTACACCTATATCTCGTACTATGTGACCATCGCGGCCCACAGGCCCGAGGTCCAGAACTACGACGGACGCTGCGGCTACTTCTACACCTGGCGCCTGAAGGATGCGGTCCTGGCCGAGTAAGCCACCGGGTACCGCATGAAGTAGGTATGCTGACAGGTGTGGGGGGCGGTCCGCCCCCCACACCTGGGGTGTCAAAGAAGGAGCGGGGAGTGATCCAATGTACGTCTATATAGGGCGAAGGCTCCTGCAGATGATTCCAGTGCTGTTTGGTATCTCTGTGATCGTTTTCGGCCTCATCAATCTCACACCGGGAGACCCCATCGCCATTCTCCTCGGTGAAGATGCCACCCCGGATGAGATCGCCAGGCTCAGGGAGCAGTTGGGATTGGACCAGCCCTGGTGGACGCGTTATCTCGATTGGGCCGGAGGGGTACTAACCGGAGACTGGGGACAATCATTCCGTGACGGTCGAGAGGTTCTTCCGATGATACTCGGGTTCATGCCGGCTACCATACAGCTGGTCATAGCATCGATGATCATCTCCGTCGGGGTGGGGGTGGTCGCTGGAGTGGTTTCCGCGGTGCGCCAGGACTCATGGTTTGATCACACGACGCGCTTCGGGGC